>NZ_JARDAL010000016.1:0-82157 GCF_048957595.1 Acinetobacter sp. AS5
GATGTAAACTTTCTTCCGTCCTAATGACGTAAGTTATTGATTTATAGTGGTGCCAAAATACGAGCGAAAGTTTTTTATAAATGGGGTGTAAACTTTCTTCCGTCCTAATGATGTAAGTTATTGATTTATAGTGCTGGCAAATTTCGAGCGAAAATTTTTTATAAGTGGATGTAAACTTTCTTCCGTCCTAATGATGTAAGTTATTGATTTATATTGGTGCCAAAATATGAGCGAAAGTTTTTTATAAATGGGTTGTAAACTTTCTTCCGTCCTAATGGCGTAACTCATTGATTTTCTGTTATAGTAAGAACTCAGCGAAACTTTGTTACATCCAGTTGTAAACTTTCTTCCGTCCTAATGGCGTAAGTTATTGATTTGTCGTAAAACGAGCTAAATAGCGATCGTTGGGTCGTATATAAGGGATATTCCTCATAAAATCTGAAAGTCTTTATTATCAAGGCTCTCATGAAATTGGAAAAGTTATCCGCAGGATTTTGAATTTAATTTGCGCTCAAATGAATTTAATTTGCGCTGGAAGTATTTTTTTATTCTATTTAATTTTATTATAAACAGTGACTTACAATACTTGCTAGTTTGCAAATTTCCAATATTGCAAAAAGCTAAAAAATGAACAATATTTTACTCATATTTTTAAATACATTTTAATATACAAGAACTTAATTTGTGGATAGAA
This sequence comes from Acinetobacter sp. AS5, assembly GCF_048957595.1. NCBI lineage: Bacteria > Pseudomonadati > Pseudomonadota > Gammaproteobacteria > Moraxellales > Moraxellaceae > Acinetobacter > Acinetobacter sp. AS5. The sequence goes on from NZ_JARDAL010000016.1 coordinate 695, forward strand.
TTTAACTGCAAAGTGGATAAAAACGTCAAAAATCAGCTAAAAACGCCTTTTTTTCTAAAAAATCAAATTCAATTTGCGCTCAAATGAATTTGATTTTCGCTCGTACCATTTGTGTTTTTCCGTCCTAATCCTGTAATGTCATGAAAAATAAGCATAAAAAAAGCCCCTAATTAACTTCCCTTAATTAGAAAGATAATAAACATAAATTTCTTTTTAAAAATTTACTCTTAAACTTTTTAATATATTTTTTAATTTTTTATTTGCCTCCTTAGTATATACCAATGAGGTTTTGTAGTATTTTATAAATAGCTTGAGTCAATGACCAGCAATCAAAAATATAAAGCGTGGAATTTAAGAAATGAGTAAAAGTGATAATACGATTAAACGTATCGTCATGACTGTAGATCAATTTTACAAACATGATGAACAAGACGAGCAGTATGCATACGGCTTTGATATGTCTACCAATGAACCAGTTCGCATACGAATGAGTTCATCTGAAGAATTCACGAAGATCATTAATAAACTCAACAAGCATCATACTGAGAATGTTTCAGTAGATGAAGTCCACGCAAAATTTGATTCTGGACGTAACCAACGTACTTCATTAGACACACATAATCGCGGTGCTAACCGTGGTCGAATTATCTGTTTTGACAAATGTGTTGACTCACCCAACGAATCTCTTGACGGTTATAAAACTTATGTTGCTCAGTGGTGCAACGTAATGAGTAACAACCCGAATTCGCAATTAATTAAAGCAGTCACTTCTATCAATGTGCATCAACAAAAAAACGGCGATTTCTTTGTTAAAGCTCAAATCATTGAAGATGCAGCACATATGCAAGTGCCCAATGTAAAAATTAATTCTCCAGCACTTCATAACGCTATTATTAAAAATAATTTACAGCTTCTTGTTAAATCTTTATCGAATAGTACTGACAACCAACCTGAGCGCATTCCATTTTCAAAAATTGTTGTGCGCTATGAGTCTGGTTCTGTATTAACTACAATCCCATTGATTCCAACCTATGACAGTGCTGATCGTGAAAGTGTTAAGCAATTCGCTAAGCCAGATCCGTTGATGGAACGTGGCGGTATTGATAAAACTAAAAAGTCTTATCGGGTTGCTAAAGATCCGATTGAAAGTATCAAAGATATTTTGAACGGCAATGACTTTCACACCGCAACATTTGATCCAAATTTTGTACCATCCAACCAGTATGAAAAAGACCAGTTCGATAAACAGGCTCAGAACGTTTATGTTATGGACCAGGCCCGTATTGCCCTGTTTGCATTACTTGGCGATCGACAAATTAAAGTGTTCTACAATGAAGATGTAGACAAAGAAAAAAATCAAAATTTAAAACGTCTTTACGCTGGCTTGGTGAGTCAAAAATTACTGCCTGAGGTTTATCATGGCCAACAACTACAACTAGGTGCGCTTTACAAAGACACGTTCTTAAAGAAATTTTTCAACAATAAAACGCCTCACGCTGGTTTTCGCAAGGTAGATCCAGAAATAGATTTACGTACTGGTGAGGGTGTTCGTGGTGTTGGTGCACCTCCCCTAGTGAATCAATTTACCGATGACTACGGCAATCCAAAACCGCACGACTTAAATCCTCAATTTTTAAGTCAAGTTGATCGTCAGACCATGAATAAATTGACGCATGCAAAACAGCAATTTGCTGAAGCGTTTATTGTTATTCAACCACACCAACGGAACTCGAATAATTGTTTTGTCTCGTTTATCGAGCCTGTTGAACTTACTCAAACCCGTATGAATGCGTTGAACTTTTCAGAAATTACGGTAGAGCATGTACAGCAACATAAAGCTTCAATCGATAGTCCGTTATCTAAGAACTTCAACCACGATCTTTTACCTGATCCGCAAGAGTTAATGATGAAAGTCAGACAGCCAGAAATGGATGTTAAGAAAAGCCAAGAAAAGGCTGCGACTTCTGATGTCTATAACGACATGACTTTTTAATCAAATAAAATAATTCTTCTTCAGGTTCGCTATGACTACTCATGATTTAAACGAAAAAATTAAATGGATCGACTTATCACAAGCTGGTGTATATCTCGATGTACGGCGTGTTGGCCAGACGGATAGCCAATTACTTTTATTGGACGTTCAAAAAAAACTATCTAAAGAAAATTTGAATAACATTGGTTTTACACCGATGAAGTTTGAGGCTTATCCTCACTTTGACGGTCACTTGTATCAATACAATTTGAATGAAACGATCAAACCAAGACTGTTTCATGAAGTTTTGGGTATTCCAAAAGAATTTATCCGTAGTGTGCTTGCGACTCGCCAAGAATTGCATGATTTATTCAATGCCCAAGCAAAAACATTGGTGCCACAACGATTGAACGTTGCGTTGAATAGTGCAACTCCACTCGGTTATAACTCTGATGGCAACAAAATCTATGCTTCAGCTCATAACCGTTTTTACGTGAATGCCCAAGGTACGCAAATACCTGAAGGTCCTAATGATCAGCCGTCTAGTCTGTACTTACGTGCGACCAAGCAAAAAGATTTAAAAGAATGCTTAAGAGGCTATATCTATCAATTAGAACATGAAACAAAGAGCCATAATCACCAGGACTTTTTAAAGTTTTTAGCTCTAATCACGCAAGCCAAAAATGCTGACGTTGATGTATCCAAGGTAACAGATAAACAGATCCATACTGCAGAAGAAGCGCTTGAAACAGTGATGGTCGAAAAGTTAGGTGAGCTTGATTTTACTGAGAGCTCATTTAAAACGAGTTTAGCGTTATACAATCGCATGCCGACTAAGACCATGCGAAACAATACGATTCGTATGTTACAGCAATATTCGACTCCAATCCCGATGTCACTTGTGGCTCAGCGCTTATTGATTGAGGGTGATAACCGAACAAAACAAAACTTTTCCGTGCTCGAGCCAACTGTGGGTAATGGATCTTTAATCGGTTTATTAACCCAAGAGCGTAATGCTTCTGTCTATGCGGTTGAGTTAGATCCCAAACGTGCTGAACGTACAAAAGCACTGACTCAAAATTATGAATGCACGGTTGTTACTGCAGATGCTACACAAATTGATTTTGAGCAAACGTTTAAGCAAAAAGTTGACTATGTGATTGCCAACCCTCCTTTTGGTGCTATGGATAAACTAGAACGTGTTGCACCAATTTTGGTTCAACAGCGTAACGGCGTAGATCCAAACCCATTATTGGTAGATCCATCAGAAAACGTCTGGTTCAGTACGGATAAATTGGACCATGCCATTCTGGTTAAATCACTAAACGCACGAAACGATCAAGGGCGTTCAGTTTTCATTATTGGCTCAGATAAACAGATTTCAGATGGTACGGTTGAGCGTAAATCAAAGAATTTACTTAATTATCTCTATAAGCATTATGAAGTTGAGGCGGTTGTAGAAATCCACGGCAATGCATATGCACGAAACGGCGCTAATCAAAATGTTCGTATGTTAGTGGTAGGCAATCGTAAAAACGAACAAGCGTTACTACAAACTTACCAATCTTCTGTGGTACCAGATAAGTTGAAAGTCATTACGGACTATGACGAACTTTGGGGATGGGCTAATAACGTAATCTATAATCGTTTGAATCCGAATAAGGATCTATACTTCAAGCCAACTACTCCGACTCCAGTTGAGCAACAAGCACAACAAGCACCAGTGGTTGAACCTGTTGTTGAGATTAAGCCTGTTGAAAAAGAAAATGACGATTTGTTTGCCAGTCTAGGTGATGAACAGCCTGTTTCGCCACTTGAAGATATTGCATCAAGTGTAACGCCTACGTCTGCAGTCACTATGTTTGATGAAGTCGTGGTCGCTAAAGAAGAAGAGATTAAGCAAGAGGAAGCTGTCAAACCAAAACCGATGTTTGGTCGTAAACCTAAATCAAAACCGAATAAAGTTTCTTTTGACTTTGGAACCGTTGAAGTTAGTACGCAAACAACCAGTTCAGATGATGATGTACCTACACCAACTGAAGCTACACCAACGTTTGAAAATGAAAATGACAATGATTTCGTGCCTGAGGTAAAGAATCCGCACGAGAACCAAAATCAGGATGAAGACCTTGACGATGACGTTAATCTTCAAGTAGGTGATACCACGGCGACCAATGAGGGTGAAACACCTGAACAAACACCAGCTGAAGAACCAGCGGTAGAGCAAGTAAAACAGGAACCGGGTTTAACTGCTGAAGAGATTGCTAAGTTAAATTCTGAATTAGCGATCGGTACTGAGCAAAAAGAAGAACCGACTGTTGAATCTGACCAATCAAATTTACAGCCGATTGTTCCTGTTCCTAATGCTGAAAACACAACAGAACCAACTCCGGAAAATATATACCAAGTTAAGTATATACCGATGTCTATGGCATCTGAGCCAATTGCTTTAGTGGCTAAAAACCAGATTAAAGCGATTAATCAGGCAAATGCTCAATTGACTACACACATCCAAAATGTATTAGGTTTTGGGGGTATCAATTTCCAAGCTGAAGTCGATAATGGTAACTACCCTACTCTTGTTGATGCCTATGTCGCTAAGAAATTGCAATATGACAATTTTGATGCACTAAAGTCCGCTTTTGCATGTGAACAGGTCGATGCGGTTGCCCATATCATTTTACGTTTTGACCAAAACTTACCTGTGCTTATTGGCGACCAGACGGGTTTAGGTAAAGGTCGTATTGCAGCTGCGTGTTTACGATATAGTGCGTTAAGAGGAAAGCCCCCTGTTTTCCTTACAGATACAACGCAACTCTTGAACGACATTTGGCGTGATATTGTTGCTACAGACAGTGACAAGTTCTTTAAAGATCCGTTTATCTTTAACTCGGATGCTGTGATTAACCGCTTTGGTACTGAAGAGGTTTTATTCACTGGCCAAGATCTGCCTAAGGAAATTGAAGATATTCCAGCGCAACATGACTTGGTATTGGCAACGTATAGCCAATTTAACCGACCAAACCGGAAACGTGCGTTATTGACTCGTTTTATTAATCAAGACACTGTTTTGGTGATGGATGAAACGCACCGTGCAGCATCCTTGAAATCAGCTACAAGTCAATTTTTCTTAGATGTTATTGATCAGACCAATCTAATTAATTTCCAGTCTGCATCGGCAATTAAGAAACCTGAAAATCTTGAATTCTTCCATAAATTGTTCCCTCGATCCGTATCTCGTAATGACTTACAAAAGGTTATCGAAAATGCAGATGGTCCAATTTTGGAGTTTATTTCTGAAGGTTTGGTAGACAGCTCTGCCATGATTCGTAGAGAGCAAGATCTCTCGCACATTACCATTCAAACCTTTGTGCCAACTGAAGAGGAAATTAAGAAATTTCACAATTACTCAGATGTTCTTTCTGACATCTTGACGGACATGGTGAAATTTTCTAAAGATATTCGCCTCGATGCGCTAGAAAACATTGCCAATGATGATGATGCTGTTGCCAATTTAGACTTTCATCAGGATTCAGACGATCCGAAAAACCGTTTAAGTTTGAGTGTGATGAACTTTGGATCTCGAATGTACCAGATCCAAAAGCAATTCCTATTGGCATTGAAAACTGACTCTACAAGTGATGCTGTGATTCAGGCATTACATGAGGGTAGAAAGCCCGTGATTGGTTTGGAAAATACGGGTGAGAGTCTATTCAACATTTTGATGCAAAGTCGCATGGAAGCGATTTTAAAAGCAGATACGGCGCAAGACGTTACCGCTGATTCGCCTGAAAAAGAAAAAGCGTTTAATAACTTCAAGTCGGTATCGTCAGAAATTGAATTTCTTGAAAATGAGCTTCAAAAACTCATGATCAAAGAAAACCGTGACGCTGGCGATGAAAAAGCAGCGAAAAATATTCAAAAGGAATTGACTAAGCTTGAAGATAAGCGCGGTAGCTATCTGCAAAGTCAAATTTCTGTTTTAGATGAACTCCCACAATTCCGTGACTTGCTTGAAGTGATGTTAGATCGCATCGATGTGGTGAAAGCTGAAGATAACTACGGTAACTCGTTCGTTAAGAAGCTCAGTACGGAAGTGACATTTAATGAAAACGGCGATCCAGTGGTAAGTCCGTATAAAATCATTTTGGATCGTATCAAAGAAAAGATTCAAAAGTTCCCTGATCTACCTTTGATGCCTTTGGACGTACTACGTAACAAGGTGACAAAAGCTGGCTTCAAGATTGATGAAATCTCTGGCCGTCAGATCCACTTAACGGAAACAAGAGACGGCAAATGGAAGGTTAATAAACAAGAGAACAATACGACACAAGGTAAGATTTTGGTTCAATCAAAATTCCAATCTGGTGAAATCGATGTTGTTATTGTGACTCGCTCTGGTTGTACGGGTATTTCTCTACATGCAGCTAAAAACCCTGATCCTACAATTCCATCGGATCACTTGCGCCAACGTGAGTTGTTTTTCTTGCAAAAACCTGAGAACTCTACCGATACGATTCAGATGATCGGTCGTGTGGGTCGCCGTGGTGAAGAATCACATCCGATTATGACGACAGTAGATTCGGGTATTCCAGCAGAAACACGTATGCACTTAATGATGATGCGTAAACTGTCTACCCTATCAGCGAACGTCTCTGCCAACTCAGAAACCAAGTTTAACGAAAACGATTATCCTGACATGCTCAACTACATTGGCAACCGGGTATCGTTGGACTATTTGAAAAATAACGTGAACTTGGCGAACACACTTGATATTGATATTTCGGATGATGAAAAAGGACCATCGTATCGCACGGCGCAAAACTATCATGTGAACCAGTTGCTATCTAAACTGATTTTGATGCCGATTAGTCAGCAAGAACAGGTTTATCAAGACTTGGTTGTTGACTATAACGATAAGATCCGTGAATTAGACTTGTTGGGTCGTAACCCACTCAAGACCAACTTTTTAGACTGGAAAGCTAAAAAAGTCCGTGAGTTTGAAGTGAAGGACAACTTCTTTACCGTGACTTCAGAAACAGAAGCAGCCAAGATCAATACCTTTGATCTACCTGTGCGTTTTGAAGGTCTGCAATACATTGAACATGTTGAGCCATTACGTGCTGACAACCTAAAACTCATGTTCAAAGAAAGTGATGATTATCTGGTGCGTCAATTTAAACGTATCAATGAAAACATCAATGAAACGGTACACGGACTACTACACTATGCCTATAACTTTGAGGCATTGATGTACCAAAAATATGAAGGCTTTGCTAAGCAAAAGTTATTTTTCAAAAGTGGGCAAATGCGTGGTGAAGTAATTCGTGATTATCGACACGAAGTATTTGATCATTTCGGTGTTGTTGAAGCCAATGTAAAACATATTGATGATATTCAATTTCGTAAACCTGATGATCACTCTGCAGATGCCTTTGAAAAAGTAGCTGAAGCGGTTTATCTAGCCAATGATCCTATTTTGACCTCTAACTTTGATCGCATGTATCGAATTGTTCAGGATCTAAAATTCTTGGCTCGTTCTATGGAAAGGAACGAAAAAGAAGGTCATTCAGCGCATGGGTTATTGTTCCTTATCTCAAAACCTAGTCTTTTTGATGATGAAGTGACGCCAGATCACAAAACAGGTGCTTTGCTACGTCTAGACCTACCGCCGTTACGTGGAGGTGCAATCACACCGAATGCGGTTAAGCTTGATTTGGTTTACCCTGGTGATAAGAAGTCGTTTAAAGTTCCACTGATCAATTACACCATGCAAAATGCCAAGCAAGACTTGGATTGGGTAGCTCCAGTGAGTGAAAAAGGACGTATTATCCTAAAACGCTTCAATCCTGAATTTTATTCTTATGCTGATGTGAATAGACGTCATGTTGAGGATCGTCAACCCTTGGTGAACTTATTTACTGAACAAAACAATTATTCCCGTTATACGCGTACCTATTTTGAGAAAGCGCCGTCTGGTGATGTCACACGACAAGCGATTACCTTAACGGGCAATATGTTCAAGGCACATAAGATTGTCAGCTCACTAGATCTACGACATTCAACCGTTATATTTACCGATGCTGATGGTATGCGTAACCGTGCGTTATTATTGCCATCAAATACACCAACTGACTTGTTTGAAAGCTCTCTTGAAAACCAAGTGACGTTTAAGCAAGTTAAAGAGATTGCGAACTTCTTTAATCAATTGCCTGTAAACATTGATTTCAACCGCAATAACTATGTGGGTACTAAGGTTAATTTCCCGTACAAGAAAGCAAGTATTGAGTTCTACTACAACGGTTCAGACTGCTTTAATGTGACGGTGAAATCTGTTGCAAAACAGTTCAATCGTTTTATGTCGAATACCAACGTATTCCATGATCCTAAAGGCGGTAAAACAGATGAATCGTTGAACATCCACTTTACTGAGCCAGGCCGTAATGAGTTTAGATTTGCGCTTGATCTCAAGGATGTTGAACGCTTTGTTGACGAGCTGGACAGTACAACCAAAATTGAAGCTGCCTTTTTGGATTTAAAATCTAAACTTCCTGATGGTAATGGTTACTTTTTAAATGAAATTAACCTTATGCTTAATCCTCCAGAAGAGCCAGCTTATAAGGCTGAGTTACCTGAGGGTAAAACCCTAGATAACGATCAAGAAATCCAGCAATTATCTTTCTAAAACCCTCCCTTAAAAGGTATATACCAGACCATACGTGAATAACAATTACGTGTGGTCTAGTTCGTATATACCATGTATCATATCTGTGACGATCACATTGACGTTTTAAAAAACAAATACAGGTATTTTATGTGCAACTCTAATCCCTTAGAGGAATCTTCTAATAACTCAGATTTAGTGGATTTTGACAGTGAATTAGACATCACAACTGGTTTTAATTCTGACTTTAAAGAAGACTTTATTTGGAATGTTGATACAGATTCTAAAAAGGACTCTTAAAATCAGAAAGGCCACCTGTCATAAGGATCAAATATGGACCAAAGCCCTAAACAAGATAATTTTGACGAGCAAACACTTGATCAACTGCAAGACGGCCAATCATTAACTTTCAATGAGGGCCTGGAACAGTGGGATGATTTAAGTTTGGACGGCGTGAAATTTCAATCCATCCAGCCTACGCCACAACAAAACAATGTTGCACATGATCAATCGCAACAATACCAGTCTGAACCATATAGCAATGATCCCCTATCTGAACCTCCATTAATGGAAGAACCGCCAGTCATGCAAGATGATGGGTATCAATATGATCAGCCTATGGGCGGTAACTCTGTACCTCCTGGGCACCCAGATTATGATTACGCTCCCCCTCTTGAAGATACTCGGTTGAACGATGATGAACCGATGTTTTTTGACGAAGGTGATTATGAGCGTAGTAGCTACCCGAACTACGAGAATGAACAGTCCATCATTCCTGAAAACACGTTTGATCTTTCCGCTGTCACTGTCAATGATTTAGCTGAACTTGATCCTGTTCTGATTGGTAAAGTATTTGATGCACTTGAGCAAAGAGATCCAGCCAGTCAATTAGAATTCTTTGCAGACATCGGGCTTGATCTGCAGAATGATGATGATCTTAAGTTTATTGCGGATCTGAATAAAATCCAGACTAAAAACGCACTGGACCAAGGATTAGGCAATATTGCTGAAAATAACAGTTCATTGCAAGTTGAAGACCGTGTATATACAACTGCAGACTCTAAATTATTCCTATCAGACAATGATCCTGATTTCCTCCTTTCCAAAGAAGAGAATCCATTTGAAGCCGTTCAAGTGGCTGAAAAAACCCTCTTTAACTTTGAGACAAAATCTTTTGTCACTCAGCCCTACTATGGTTTAAGCCTGAAGGGTGCAACTAAAGAAAATGCCCTCAACTTCCTGAGTAATCGTCAATTCGCGATTGAAGGCTTGATTAACCAAAACCAAGTCGTGCGTGAAGCAAAACAGCAGATCTACAACGAAGTTACGGGTGCACCGAATACCTATTTTTCAGGTGAATTAACCGATAAAAACCAAATTAACGCATTGATGCGCCAAGTGCGTGATTTTTGCTTAATTCGTGGGATTGAAGCTGAAGAACTTGGCTTAGTGCCAAAAACTATCGTCATGGATCAATGGCGTGTGAATAGCGACCATACAGCTGCTCGACTTGAACAACTTGAGATTCACTATCTTGAATTCAATACGGACACGTTAACCAAGGAAGTAATTCAGTTATTAGAAACCCGTGAACATAGCGACCAGTTACAAGCTGCTCTACTTTTGAAAGAACATAAAGAAAATCAGAAGACTAAAGAGACAGTAAAGGAAGATGTTGAATCAGCTGATCCGAATGCACCAAAAGGTACACCAAAGAGCACATTAAACATTGCTGGTGGTCCACAAGACAAAGCAAGTTTGGCTGCAAGTAGCGTTGCCTCTAAAAGCTTTAAGGATATGCGAAATGAGGAAGGTAACGAACGTCCTCCTTTAGCGCGTGAAAATAGCCACGGCCATCCACGCACGGTCGCTGATGAACTCGCTGCGCTCAGTGCAAAAATGATTGCAGTCATGATTGAACTGGTTAAGAAAACAATCAAGTTGATCATTGCAGCGATTATGGCCATGTTCAACAAGAACAAAAGCCTTGATAACCTGAAAAATATTTGGGATAAACCAATCAATCCTGATGTTACCGTTAAAAGTAACCATCCAGACGCACAACAACCCGAACAGCTTGCCAATACAGCCGATAAATCAAAATTGACTGAACCTGGTAAGAATGCCGATATTTTAAAACCGATCTCAAAAGAGCAAATGTTGCCTCTTTTAAACGATCCATATACCACTCAACTGAATAAAGACCGTGACGGCGTTACCTTAGAAGAATTCGATCTAAATGTCGCTAAAGTCTATGCCATTGACGGTGAACAATACATCGTGATTGATGTAGTCGGTAAGGATTCTGTCGAAGGTGTTGAATCCTCTACCCCATTTATCAAACTGGTTAAAGAAGCAGATTTACCGCCTCAAGTGGAAGGTAGCGATGCACTTACCCCGATTACGCCGTTCTATTTAGAAACGATTGAAGACAAAGTAACGTTTCTCTCAATTGAAGAACTGCACGAAGGCATTAAGTCTGAAAAGATCCATGAGTTTGAAGGTCGCTTTTTTGAACCCATTTGTTCTCAGTATTTAGAACAAGCACGTATGTTCCTTGGTGCCGAATATCCATTAGGGCAAGATCCAGAACAAATGACTGAAGAAGCCAAAGCTTCATACAAAGATCAGTTTATTCAACGTGCCTATCAATCAGGTCAAATGATTTCGGATCAAGTAAAGAAAGCCAAATCTAAACTTTCAAACCTTTTGGGTAAGTTTAAAGGCAATACTGCAGAACAGTCGGCAACTCAATCAGCACCGCAAAGCCAAGACCAAAACAATGACGGTAAACCAATGAACCCTTATGACAGTATTTATGTTGATCATGATTCTGACTTAGAAGCATTCTTTAAAGACCGTCACAACAATGTTTCTAATGCTGAAATTGAACAGTTTGTCGGTATGGTTTATGAAGATGAAACAACCCAAACCAATATGGTTGTTTTGGATATAGCTTCCGATAATCTGGATAAACGTGCGATCGTTGTGCCTCTTTCGGTGATTGAAGATCTCGAAAATATCACTGAAAAAGATGTGCTTTATCTTAAAGACATCGTGAATGAATCCTCTACCGTTCCACTGTATGAGCTGGAGTCTGTCGAGCCGATAGACGAGTTAAATGCGCTTGGTAAATTTTCAAGCGAATACTTAGACAAGCTCAAAGCCGATACCATCAACAATACTGCAGAACAGACTAATACTTACGCCAGATCTGCCGAACGTGAACTTGAACTTTCAAAAATGATTTTGGAAGGCAAGCTCAGTGTTGTAGGTGCTATGGTGAAAACGGATTACGGTCAATTCGTGGTACTGACTTCAGATTCGGAAGGTCATAAATCAATTGCACCCGAATACAACGCCGTGGCCATTACCAACCTTGATCGTCAAATTACCACGGAAGATATTATTAATGCCGGTATTACAACGATACCGCGTAAAGATATTTTAGAGTGGAATACTGTCACGGCGCTCAATGAAGAATCTGCCAATCAGGTGACTTATTTAGATCCTGAAGTTTACCAAGCAGTAAGTAATGCAATTCATCAAAATCGCGAAAAAGAATTGATTCAAACCTTGAGTACGTTACAACCCTCTGCAGCACTCAATAGCATCGGTTCAAAAATCATTACGCAAGATGGCAATACATATATTGGTCTATGCGCCAAAGATGATGGCAAATCAGGCGAGTACTACGCCGTAAAAGCTCCAGATAATCAACTCTCCCCGATTGGTGCAAGCTATATCAATGATGTTGGTGTTGAAGTCATTAGCCGTAGCCAAATTGCTGAATTTCAGAATGCGGAAAATAATCAGCAACAACTAATCAGCCATGATGTGTTTGTTACATTGCTAAATGCAGTCAATAACAGCAATGAACAAGAAGTACTTCACCTCTTCTCTAACTTGGACCAGGTGAAACAACAAATTAAAGATTCGTTATTCAGCGAAAAGGAAAGTGAAAAAGTGATTGAACAAAATCAATTTATTGAACAACTGAAAAACAATAACCTTGTGAAAGCCGATCACATTAACGTGCTTAATCAAATTGCTGATCAGATTCAAAATACGCAACTGAAAAATGTTGTTAAAGGTATGGCCTCAACCGTTGTTGCGCCTGAAAACTCTCAAAACGAGATGTATGTTCAAAGCTTTCTACATCTCAACCAACGCCTAGACACGTTACAACAAGATTTAAAGCTTCAAGCAGCATCAAATCTTATGAATGCTGAATATAAGCAACTTTTTGAATGTATGGATGATCATCTAGTACTACCTACTGCGTATGGTGATGCCAAGTTTGTAAACCTTAATAGTGTTGAGCCTCGTATTGTTGAATTTAGAAACTCGGCTGAAACAGGTCAAATCTTTGACAGCTTCAACGCCGTGATTGCTGAAACAGGAAACGTGGAAATTGCGCTTCAGCACTTAAAGCAAGAGATCTTAACCGATCACTATATCGCTGCGATTCATGAAGATGTGAAGTTACACCGTCTAGAACAGCAAGACATGGACAAAATCAAAGAAGTGAATCAGATCCTTGAGGCTGATTTTGATAAAACTGGCCTACGCTTAGAAGCGCTCCAAGATGGTTTGAATCTCAATACTAAAAACTACTTAGACCAAGTAAAGCTTGAGAAAAATACGACATCTCAATTTTTGAGTGACCTTGATAAGCATATAGATTTAGAAGTCGCACGTAGAAACGATCATGACAATGATCAAACATTGGGGCGTTAATCATGGATCTCTATAAAAACGTAACTGGCGACATCGATGCGATGATTACTTTTGATAAAATCTTAGGTGGTTTTGGTCAAAATACAGTGAATACCACGCGTGAGCGTGTTCAAATCAACTCTAAGCATGAAAAGGTAGAGCGTGAGATTGAAGGTGCCAGTCCGTACCTTAAAAGCGATTATGAGCTATTTGTCGAGCATCACAATATGTTGATGCAAGAGTATCGGGCAACTCAGCTACATTTACGCAATATCTTAGAAAAGAAAAATGAGGTTAAAAGCATTCAAAAGCTTGCGGATCTCTGCGAACGACACCAGTGCTCCAACATCGCTCAATTATTCGTTGAAAAAAATGAAGATGAATATGTATTGCAATGCTTTCAAGACTTTCAGCAAGACTTAGAAAACAATAATGCTCTCCGAAAAGACTTTAATCACTTTTCAGACTCGTTTGAAGCCTACCGATACAATATGGAGATCTGTAATAAGCTTTCTGGTATCGATCAGCCGTTTACCCTTGAACGTCCGAATGACAGACAGTTGAATTTCGTTATCCATAGTCATGAAAACATCAATAAAACATTGTTGGACTATCAGGCGAAGATCATTGAGCAACAAACAACTGTGGACCAGCTCAAGCAAGATGCTTCCTATACTGCCCTATTTCCGATCGCAACCAATGATAAGAACATGTTCTCAATTGCAGCGACCGAAGTTTATGTAGAACAGTCACCGAAATATCAAGACTATCTTAAGGTCATTAAAAATGAGCTTAAGAACATAAACGAAACGGGTAAAAATGCGTTTAGTCAGCATTACAAAGATACTATTACGCAAAGCAATCTTGAAAACGTTAAAACTAAAGAAAGCGCTTCAACTTATAGCAATGGGTTTTAATTAATTTTAAATAAAAACATTTAGGGTGTTTTAAGATAGAATCTAAATACCCTTTAATGGAGTTAAACATGATTCAAACTAAAATCACTGAACCGACAAGAACGCCGTTTAATCCTCATGGTTTTGCAGATGCAACGCCTTTACATGCGTTTTACTTGGAATTATTAGAAAAGGGATTAATCAATAAAGTTCTTGAAGAAGGTAATTTGGAATTTGAAAACCAAAATTTGTTCATGACGATCGATTGGGAATCAATAGACGTTCAAATGGATGCTTATACGTTTGATGTGAAATTAGATATTGTATGTGGCGTCATACTTGATGAACAAAAGGTCACGAATAGCATTCAAGTGTTTATTAATGAGCAAACTTTGTTTATAGCTTCAGCTAAAACCTTTAACCCTAAATCTGGTCTAACGCAAAGTCTTAACTTTGATATTCCTTTACGTGTTTTAAGTCAAATGGGCTATTACGCCCTACCTCTCAAAGAGGAATAAATCGTGGGAATGAGCATAGAAAGCCAAAACATAGCATTGTCTCAAGAGCCTACAACCTTTGTACCAGAAGCTTTTGTACACTCTATTAACTACTTTTGTCAGACCTTAGAGAACACTTTTCATTTTGATAAGCGTTCACTCAATTTCTTTGAATCAGGTACACCAAAAGAATACGGCTTGTATCTTACTGAACAGCATTGCCTTGTTTTTTTGAATGCTTGCAGTAGTGGCTATCTTGGCGAAACACGCAAAGTTACCAGCTTCACCGCTTTTGTGCTTTTAAATCAAAAAAATAATGAATCTGAAATGCTCGACATCACGTTAAACGATCCAAAACGTGTAGAGGAACATTTCAAAACTGCGTCTAAAGATCAGATCAATATTTACTTAAAGAACGTGCATGAATTAAGTAATTTTCTGAAAAATAAGTACTCGGATTCAGGTTTTTTAAAAGATATTGTGACTGAGGAAGGTTTTTCTAAAACCCTAAAGCCATTGGTTTTACAGGAATGCTTAAAAGAGGAAGTAGAGCTAATTAATACTTTAATGTGTTTGGTTAGTACTCAGTTTATATATATTACGACAGCTATTATTTTTAAGCGTCCTATTTTAAAAGAATTCATAAAACTATGTTTAACCAATGAGAAGTATATACTACAATATGGTGAAGAATGGTATTATGATTCTATATATAAGTTCGCTAAAAGGATATATGAGTTAAAACACCTTATAGCTACCTTATATTTAAGTAGTGAAGCTGTAGTAAAAGATGTTGTAGTGCTTTGCGAACTTGCTTCTAAAAAACATTAATCATAACTCTTTTAAAGGGCTAGATATGCGTAACAATCACAAGAAAGCTAAAAGGCTACAACAAGTTCGGGGCAATGTTTTAAGGACTAACCCTAATCTACAAAATGTTAAGCCAGCTTTTAAAACTAAAAGTGCTTTAAGCATTTTTGTTGCTACCGTTGTTGGGTGTTCAAGTGCTATTGCAGTTCAACAAAGTTCCGTTGCTTCTGTTACCAGTAATACTCAAAACATGGGTAACTTAAACATCGCAACATCATCGACCATTGCAAGTAGCTCTGGTGGTGATACGCCTTTGTCGAATTCAAATAGCGGATATTATTCGTCTACCAGTTCTAATTCGTCATTCAACTCTACTGCTGCTGAAAACAACTTCATGGCGGTTAAAAAAGGTGAACAAGCAGCTGCTCAAAACATTCAAACCAATATTGAATCATGTGCAACTGATGGGATCGGTAAAGTCGTTAAAGACAACTTAGATCTACAAATGACGGTTTGGGGTCGTCCAATCGATATTAACAAAATGTTCAGTCCAGCTAGTCAAGGTGGCTGTTTTGCTGACATCGGTAAAATCATTGACCTTTCTGTGACTATTCCATCACTTGATACAATCATCAATGCAGCGCAACAAATGGTTGTCGATTACGCGACTAAAAAAGCGTGTGACGCAATGAAAACTGCAAGTACTGAACTTGTTGGCCCATTGAATGATGTTATAGGTGAAATCAACAAAGCGGGTCAATACACTGATGTATCGGGTGCGCTTGGTACTGCTGTGAATGGGCAACTTGGTAAACTTGATCCTGGTCTAGTTATGCCTAGCGGTGCTTTTGAGGGTGGAGATACTTATACAATCAATGGTAGTAGCTCGACTGGTACAGTTTCTTATTCAACTGATCAAAAAGCCAGTACTAGCACACCGTCTAACGCAAAAACTTCAAGTTCAGAATCTACTTCTGTCACCCAATCAATTAAAGACTTTTTCTCTTAAGTTGGGGGTGGTATGAAAAATAGAAATAATCTGCGTAAAAGAAGAATTACTGTTAATCAGTTTTCACCTGTTAAAGCAATTGCGGTGGGTACTTTAACGGTTGGTCTATTATCCGTACCACTTTTTACCAATGCTTTTAGTCTTGGCACTATCCTTTCTGAGCTTGCAATACAAGCTCAGCAATTGATGGTACGTTCTGCTGTGCGTGTATCTACTCAACAAACAGCGGTCAGTGCAAATCAAATTGTTGATAACCAAACGCGTGATTCAGAAATGATCGTTGCTGGTATTCAAAGTGTCGATAAAAATATTGAGATCAAAAAAGCGATTTTAAATTCTGGTACGAATGCTGCCCTCCCTGATTCAGCTTTTTGTACGGCTCTTGAAGAACGTGAACAAACCGATCTCAATAGAAACTTAAAAGACTTTAACGTTTCTAAATACATGCAAGACGTTTCAGGGAAACTTTTCTCAAATTCAACAGATGAAGCAACCTCACCATATGCGTTTCACTTGGCGACCTCGTGTGGCGTAGAAGAAGCAAAAATGGGTGTCTGTAATTTGATTCCAAATGGTCTGCAGTATGGCGACATTGATACTGCTTTTGTTTTTTCTCGTTCTCGACTTTCTGAACAGCAAGCGACTGTTGCATTGAACTACTCGGCAATTGCATCTAACAACGTTGTTCCAGTCGGATTGATGGAATGCTCTTCATCAACTTGCGTTGATTTTCAAAATAAATACATGGCTGGAAGTACTCTTTCATCACTGGCTAACTATTCGGTGGCTAATAATGTGATGCAACGCACTACACCAAACTCCAATGCTTCAGCCAAATTCTTTGAGTAATGACTATGAGAAAGCGTAAAAATACTTTAAGACAGCCTAAAGGAAAATCAAAGTTTGTACCTGTCATTTTAGGTGCAACTTTGGTGATTAGTAGTCCTGTTTTTGCTGAATGGGCTACGGTTGGTTTGGGTACGATTATGAGCGAGATGTCTTCTCAGATTCCTAAGCATGCAAGCAACCAAGCAAATGATATTCAAAAAGTATCTCAAAGTACCCGTAGAAAGTTAGATGATTCGACTGAAAACATCGTTGCAGCGCTTAAAGTTGCGGTGAAGCAAAAGGCGCAAGCTGCTAACCAAATTACCGATGCGACAACTAAAAACACCCAAACTATTGCCACTGGTATTCAAGCGCTTTTACAGTCAGATACCATGAAAAAAGCACAATTTGCTTATGGTGCCAATACTGGTCAAGGCTTTAAGTCTTGTGAGGTTTTGGCTGAAAATACAAATATGTCGAGTGCATCTGGTCAAGTGATTGATCAAGCAGCTGATATGGCGACTCAAACTTCTCAAGTCGGCGGTAAATTAGTTGGCTCTCAACAGGAAGTGATTAATCAACGCCTAAACGTGCATAAAGCTGAATTCTGTACGGTTGCTGAAGCACAAGCTGGTCAATGTACGTTGTCTAAATTACCGGGTGGCGATACCAATGCTTCCCTACTGTTTAAGTCTGTTGCACCTGGCTCAAAAGAAGCTCTTGCAAGACATTACGTGCGTGAAAACATTTTAGGTACACCAGATAAATCATTGTCTACTGCAACGGCACGTACTCCAGCTGGTAAAGATTATTTGCAAGCGACCAACCAAAAAACAGCTTTACTTGCTATGCCAGCGTATAGCTTGGCGGTTATTGACGCGCAAAATACAAAATCATTCAAAGATATTGACGGCAAAATGGTGTCTGCCAACGATTTGATCGACCAAACAATCGCACGTTACTACGGCGGTCCTGAAGCTAAAAAATGGCAAATGGCGATGGCGATGCAAGATCCACGCGGTCTACTTAAAGAAGCCAATATCATTAACGGCGTTTCTGTTTATTTAGATCTTCAAACTTACAAGCAAAGTTTGCGTGAAGAAGGTTTATTGTCTGCATTACTTTTAGCGAAATCTCAGCCGATAAAAGATGATGTGAAAACGAAATACGGCCAGTCAGTGAAAGTTAAGCTTTCACAAACTATGCCTCAATTTTAAGGAGACTAAATAATGCGTACTCCGAAAAGAACATCACGTAAAGTTATGAAAGCGCCACAAGCGCACGGCTCTCGTTCAAAAATTAGTGCACTCGGTTTAACCCTCGCCCTCATTAGTGGTTCTGCATCTGCTTATTACTGTGCTTCCGTGGGCAACCCGATGGCAGTAAATACCTTGAATATGCTTCTTCAACAGGCTGATGCGGTGGAAAGCGCTGCGTTACGTGCGTTGGACTCAAACTTATCTTTGGGCATTAAAAAGCAACAAGATGATGTGACGGCAGCGATTAAGATCCTGACGAAACAAGAGGCTGTATCTGCTCAAGGTATTTCAGATAACGCACATAAAAACGCACAAAGTCTTGTAACGGCGTACCAAGCTGTTAAACAAAGTGAGCAAATGAAAAAAGCTCAATTTGAGTTTGGTGCACATGGCCAAGCATTTAAAGCGTGTGAAGTTTTAGGCGATCGTGAACAAGCTCAACAAGACAATAAATCTGCTGATAGTTCAATTTTAAATAAAGTTGGCTCTGAAGTGATTGCTGCGCCTGGTGTCTACATGAACCCTCACAAAGCACAAGAAGCTATGTTACAAGCTCATAATGAGTTTTGTACCACTTCTCAGGCTGCGTCTGGACTATGTGGTGCTGCTGGTGAAAATGCTAGTCTAAGTTTACAAGCTTCAACTTTATTCACGACTGCAGCGCCAGACACGGCGATGGCTCGTGCTCAAAATGCATTGATCAACAACATGGTTGGTCTACCTGATGCCCCAATTGACGGAAAAATTGCGAAAACATCTGCTGGTCAAGATTATGTGATGGCTAAACTGGCGAAAGATGCTTTAACTTCTCCAGCAATTACCTCTTTGAAAGCAATTCAAGCGCAATACTCCCCTGTTGCTGGTGGTGGTACCAATAGTCATGATTCAAGTACCAAACTTGCACCGATGCAACACTTGGAAAAAAGTGTCGCTCGTTATTTAGGTTCAGGGCAAGATTACAAAGACTTTGCTAAATCACAAGCGATTAAAGATGAACGTGGTTTGATGGTCGATGGTTTAATTCAAGGTACTGAACGCTTGAACTTGCAATATCAACAATACAAGTCAAATGAACGTAAAGAAGCGGTATTGGCTGCGCTAGTTTCTGCTGAAAGCAAATTATCTGACGGCTCAATTGAAGTGACAGATCGTTCTAAGTCTACGGGTAACATTCGTAGGATTGCACTTTCACAAGCAATGGCAAGTAAATAGCCTGATTTTTTCATTATCAGACTGATAATGAAAAAAACTTAAAAAAAGGGATGGTTTTAAGCCATCCCTTTTTTTTGTTTAAAACCCTTTTAGATAGTTTCTTTATATAAATTCTCTTATAATCTTTAGTATATACCGTTCAAAAGTAACCGATGGTGCTTTGATATTTTAATTAAAAGATGCTTATACATATTGCCATGGAGTTTATATGTCAACTAAAAAGAAATGGTTGGATCTGAGTAGCTTTGGCGCTCAACTTGTAGTAACCCCTAAAACTGATTTAAGAAACCAAGCAGCCATTATTAAGATTAAAGATGTTGAGCTTTTAGAGAAAAAGTTGAACACATCCTTAAACAGCTTCTTAACAGGTTTAAAACAGACTGGAAAGTTTGTTTATATCACCAATGAGCAAAATAACGACCTTAGTTTTATGTATAAGAGTTCGCAAGATAGTCTCTCTCTTGCTGACATAAAATCTGTTTTTCCTTACGACTCTAAAAATGACCTCATTGAAATGGATATGTCAGATATATATCTGCAAAGCCCAATGAGTAGTGCTGAAAAAAACCAGTGGCAATCCCTATTTGAACTCAATAATCAAAAGTCCGTTGTGCTTTACCAAGCAAAACAGCAAAAACCGTTTGCCCCAAATACAACCATTATGGGTGCGGTTAAACAATTCAATAAAGCAGATTTAGGCTGGAATAAGCTACCGACATTACTGCAGTCAGTAGATCCATTGCCGTTGGCTGATTTAGACAATTACGGGTACCAAGCAGATAAAACACTGACTCGTTATTATGTTGATAAAGAAGCAGCGCTAAATGCTGGACTCATAGAAGATACGATAGAGCCTATTGAACTAAGCAAACAGCTAGTGATTTCGGTTAATTCAGGCGGTGAAGTACTTGCCCTAAAAGATATTACGCAAATCCCTGAGCTGACCAATTATAAAATATCTTCACATCCAGCATGGCCAGCGTATAACAGCTTACCGAAGCAATTTATTGATATTCGAGAGCTGAATAAGGGGCTGAATACGAGCATTGATCCAATTGTGAATGCGCTCAGATCGGATGATCATGCCGTTAATCACCAAGGATTGATCAAGCTTCAAACCTTAGTCACGAAAATCAATGACTGTTTGTATTCATACGAAGAAAACAGCATTCCGTCAGCATTGGCACCATTTGGTATAGAAACAACTTCGTTACAGCTGGTGGACAATGATTGGAAAGTTTGGGAATACAACAACCAAACTTTAGATGTAGAAGAATTCGACCTTGCCGATAAGATTAAGGACCTGATTCAAAGCGTTCAAAATAATATTAATAATTTAAGAACATTTGATCCCTACTCTATTGGTGATAGCAGTTTTGATCGTGAATTAATTTATGAAAGTTTGGATGACATCGGTACAAGTTTAGAAAGCTTGGATCTCAATCAAATTAAGCAAACCATACCGCCTGAACCTAAGGTTCCAGTAAAACGTTTGTTCAATCGAATTGATCACTTTTTTAGACACACCAAGTTTAAGCCGAACATTCCAGAACCAGTCATTAAGGACTCTTTGACTAAACTCGCTTTAATGCGAAAAATTAAGCAAGAATACCTACAAAAAATTGCAAAGCTCAAAGAAGAACGTCAAGCCATTGTTGAAGCGAAAGCAACACATACCATCAGTGAGCGTATTGAAAAAGCGGTTGCGATTCAAGTCGCTGTTGCTACTGAAAATGCGTATGTTTTGGATCAGCAAGCCTATGACGATCAAGCTTATGAAATGGAATTGGCATTAAGTCAGTTAAACATTGCTTCTACGCGTCTGAACAATCTTTATGATAGTTTTTTTGATTCAGTGATAGACCGTGAAGAATACGGCACGGATCTTGATAACTTCCTACAAAGCGTTATCACCGATGATGAATTGCAAGATGAAATGCAACGTCTATTGGATGAAGCGAACGAGTTTGAAGCTACTCACACCTCAAATGACATTGACATTTATCATTTCAACGTTGATCTAGGTGAAGAACCGAACGGGCTTTGGAATGAAGCTGTTAACCAGTTTGATGTGGTTCATTATTATGATGAACAAGATCAAGAGTTATCTGCAGTCGAAAAGTTTGAATATTCTATTTTGGGATATTCACCATCTCAAGAATCTGCAATGCCAGATTTTAACGATATGGTGTTCTCGAATGCTGTATCAGTGCTGGATAACAGTATTGAGGACATGATTGCGACCAGTGCTGAAAATGTAGGTAAAAACTACTTTTCATTTCATCAGCAAATGCCTCGTATTCTTCAACAACTGCATAGTATTAATAGCCAATTTACGGCGCTTGGTGATGGTGATGCCCATAGCATTGCATCACAATATTTATCAGATGAAAGCTTAGAGCGATTCTATAACCTGTTAGAACAGGACGGTAACTACAAGGGTTTTAATAAGCGCATCGATGTGGCTCATGTGCTTTCTGAGCTGAGTAGCAATATTGGCAACAATCCTGACTCCCCTATCCTTAACCGATTACCTGATATTAGGTCGCAACTCAATCATGCGATAAATGAGGAATTACGTGTACGCACGAATCCTGGTAATGCACTGGCCAACGCGATTGTTTTTGCTGCGACCAATGAAGTTTTGTCTTTAAAAGAAACACTCGAAAAAGATGAAATCTATGTGGTAGACAGCTTTCAAAACTATCTGCCTAAGGTGATACATAAAGACCACTTCAACTCAAATACACAAGAACAGCTTTTTGCCTTAAATAAAAAGGTCGCGGTAAGTATGGCGTATAAGCGCTATCTACAAGACTTTTATCAAAATGCCGTGGGTGAAGAGTCTAAATCTGAGGCGGTTATTGCCATTATTAATAATGAGCACAAGCATATTTTGACGGCACTAGGTTATCTAACACCGACCTACAATGAAGTCACGGCACCAAAAGACTCGAAAATTGAAAATGTCGTCACGTTGACTGAAGAAGCGGTAAAAACCTACCTAGCTGAAGGTAACGCTTTGATGGTTGAGCCTGAAGTTAGCGCACGTTCTTTGGCGGTGTATAGCAGTACGATAGCATCTGATCAGAACTTCATTCGCTTACTACCGATGGATCTAGGTCAAAAGGTTAGTTCATTACAAAAGCAAAAAACCATTATGATTAATGGTGCTTCTTCGTTTGAACATATCCTGAGCTCTAATCCGATCAGCGAAAACAAGCTGACCTATGATGACCTTAAGAATGTAATTCTTAATCGTATTTTGACCAAGGAAGCGGTACCGAAATATGAAAAAGGCTTAAAGCTTGATATTGAAGTTAAGAATGTCTATGAGCATGCATCAAGTTTCTTGCCACTTGAAAAGACCGATGTTAACAGTGAAAATGACTTTGGCAATCTCTTTAAACATGGGCTTGTGCTTGAAGCATTACAATCGACTCCAGACTCACTCAAGAATGGATTCAACCTCAACCGTGATTTAATCAATTCTGCCCTACTGCAGTCATTTGAAAATCGTTCTATTGAAGAATGGACGGCACTAAAAAATAAATCCCTCGAGACAAAAACGGGATCTCTTTTAAGCATTATCACCAATCCTGAACGCATTAAAGAGTTTGAGTTTCCTGAGATAAATATTTATCTCACGGTTTCACCAGCTGATGAACAAAAGCACGGTGCGATTAACTTATATTTCAGCGGTGAACAGATTCCGTCTACCGATCGCTTAATCGTTAAATCAAGTCTGAATGACTTAGCTGCAGACGATAAGGCGCTGTTTAAAGCTTTGACGCTTAGCAATGATTCAGTTTTAAGTACGCAAGAGCAAATGCAGTACTTGATCGACTCATTAGAAAAACGCTATCAGATCTTCCAGTCGATCGAAAACCTACACCTTAAAGAAAAGGTATTGTTTAACCCTGAGTTGGACGATTACAAGGCATTAACTTTACGTGATGCCGATAATCAATACATCGATCCAACGGCGAAACAAGATCTAATCGATTTTGTGAAAAGCAATGATGTGATGACCAATGTTGATTTGATGAACGTCTTTACCGACTACATCAATCAAAAAGAAATGGATCAAGCGTTTGAAAACGGCTCCAAAATTATTGTGGCCAATGACGGTGCTGATTTAGTGATTTCTGTCATTGATAAAGACACACCAGTTTTACAGCATGATCAATTACGGGTTTTTGATAATGTTGAGCAGTTTGCTAAATTCAACGAGCGTGGTGGATTGTTTAAAGACTTCCAGTTAAACGGGATAAAAGCGCATCTTGTGGACCAAGTATTAAATGATCTTGGGTTACGTGAAAACATACTGCAGACAATCAAGGTGCCATTATCACCAAGTTTTGAAAATATTGATGTTAAAGGCCTTAATGAGATTGTGGCTGTTAATATTTCAACATTGGTCAATAAAATTGATTTTGCCTTTGGTGAAAAGCTACTTGAATCTAAAGACCGGTTCGATCTCGCGATTAAAGTTGCCGATGATCAAGCTCCGTTAAAACTGGCCATTGTGAATAATGCCGAACATCAGCAATTTGTTGATCAAGGCTATAAAATTCTTCCTACGCCAAAGCACCCGAACTCTAAGAACTTCTTAATTACTGATTTTGCAAAATCATTCAAAAAAGCAGAATTATTTAAGTCTCGCGATCAAGTATATAAACCTGAACATATGGTTCAAAGCGCACCTGTTGTAGAAGTTGCCCAAGAACCATTGGTTGAAGAACCGACCGTAACTGAGCCTGAAGTTCAAAAGCCTACTGAACCAGAAGTACAGGAAACAACGGTAGAAGTTGTAGAGCCGACTGAGCCAGTTGCTCCAGAACAAACATCACTGTTTGAGTCTGAGGGTAAGCCTGAAGCTGAAGCACCAAAAGAGCCAAAAACAACCAAACCGAAAGCCACTGAGCCACGTTCTGAAGTTGGACTTATTGAAGATACGGGTATGAAAATGCCTGGTGCGAAAAAGGATCTGTATGGTCCACGTTTATCGCTCAGTCAGATTCAAGATATGTCGCTTTTGCAAGTCAAAAACCTAATTACGCGTGACAAAATTTGGAAAAAGGAATCGGTTTTACAAGCAAAAGAAGCTGGTCGAGATATTTACATTCACTTGCTGACTGACGCTGTACGTAAGATGACGAATGATCAGCCACGTTATCCGCTTGAAAATGCCACTGAAGAACAGTTTAAAAAAGTAGGTGCTGGATACTATGACGCTGTTTTAAGTATGCGTGATGCATTAATGGAAGCAAAAACAGTTCGTGAATTTATTCCTAATGCATGTGATTTATACGTTCGTTTGAATGAAGACAAAGATCTGTTCACGGCGTTTAAATCATTAGATCGGTCATTATTTTCATTGGTAGAAAGCTATGCTGAATATGCTGCCACTGACATGATTATTAGTTCTGAATTGGCGAAAACCGATAGTAGTGAAGCACGTAAAACGCTCACTGAAGCACTTCATCATTTAAGGAAAGAGTTACCGCCAGTTAAAGGCACCTACTCTATCTATAAAAAAATACGTAGTGCGATTGATGCCAAACCGTTCCAAGACAAAGTAAAAGCGACTGTTACTTTTAGAAGTGGCAACATTATAGATTCGAGTACGCTATTTAGCAGATCTGATGCTGGTCTATCTGAACAGGTCATGGATCTGTTAACTGCTAAAAAAACCAAAGACGCAACTGCAGAGAATGATGATACTCAAGAAGTCTCGTTATCTGAAAAGAATGTATCGCACATTGTAGATGACACGGCGAGTACCTTAGATGCCCTATTCAAAGAGTATGCTAAGCCTCGTACTATGCGTAAGGCATTCAAGCTCAGTGATGTGGTTGTGACGGAAAACATTGCTTCACGTAATGGCCAAGATGTTACAGCACATACCTTGCAAGCGACCTTTGGATTTAAAGCCGTAGAGTTTGGCGAGTACTTGAACCAGAGCGATCGTCAAATCGCGTTAAATAACGCATATGACGGTTGTTTCGCTCTTGCTAAGGCACTTGATATAGATCCGAAATTTGTTGGCTTTAACGGTATGTTGGGTGTTGCTTTTGGTTCGCGTGGACGTTCCGCTGCGATGGCACATTATGAGCCATCTAACCGTGTGATTAACTTAACCAAGAATTCAGGTTTTGGCTCGTTTGGTCATGAATTTTTCCATGCCTATGACCATCTCATTTTTAGTGCGATGACACGCAATCAACCAAAAATGATGATGGAAAACGTACAGCCTTATCTAACTCGTTTTGCAGAATTGAATAACATTAAGTCTGAGAAGTATGCCAACATTAACCAAGATTTGTTGCAAGCTGCAGCCAAAGTAAATCAAGCGATGTATTACTTGCCAATGAAAAAGGATGACTCGATAGAAGTACTTCGCACGAATCTTGAGAATCAAGTCAAGTTTTATGAAACCAGCATCAAAACGATTTTGGATAAAACATTGGTAGATCAACCTGACATTGTTGCTTTGTTTACGCCAGATAGAGACAGCATAAAAGAGAAAATTAATACGTTTATTGCGGAACGTGGCAAGTTGCATACTGAACTATCTTCATTGATTAACTTCGCTAATCGTCATGAAGATCCTGAACTTTTCCAAAAGGACGCCATACAACATAGACGTTATATGCACGTTGCCCAAGGCTTGCATAAGTTCTTGTCTGAAAATGAGTATCCAATCCCACGGACTGAGCTCAACAAATATATCTCGCAATCTCGTTCTGAAATTGATCATGATCGTGTCTTTGCAGCGCAAGTACTTGGTGCAGCGAACAGTACAGTCTTTAGATCAGTTGTATTCCGTGATTATCGACAAATGTTGCGTAGTCAGTTTGCGATATGTGCACTCGACTTCATCAAAGAAAACAGCCCTAAACCATTGTCAGATGAACACTTAAAGTTAATTTCTTTAAGCTTACAGACGAACGATCGCTTAACATCAACTAATCAATCTCAGCTAAAAACTGATTTCTACAAAAATGCGATGGTATTAGAGGGCTTAACAAGTGCTAAGAAGCCGTATTGGACGACCGCACATGAAATGTTTGCCCGTAGTGGTGAGCAGTACTTACAAGTGACCTTAGCAGAAATGAACTTGCGTAATGATTGGCTTGTTTACCCATGTCCTGAAGGTGGTTCATCTTCTGTAACTCAACCGCATGGTATAGAAAAAGATGCAATCATGAAGGAGATTCGCGAATTTACGGTGAAAGGCCTGGACTATATTCAGGAAAATATTGCTGAACTGCGTTTTGCTGATCATCAGCAGTATGTCAGAAATGCAATGCACTTCTTCCAACCGGGTACAGATCAACATGAGAACCTAGTTAAATGGAATGAAGTCATTAATGAGATGTCACAAGCTGAATACGATGAATATTGGACTAAGCTCATGACCAACATTGAAGTACAAGCAGATCCAGAATTAAGCAAACAAAAGAATAGCGATCCTGAATTGGCACTATAAGCAATTTTGAGATCTTGGATGCTATCCCCTGTGGGTGGCATCTTTTTTTTATTTAAATCTTATAAATGGAATCAGGGGGCGCTATGGCAATAGCAATTCCAAAGCAATTTGCTGGTTTTGGTCTAGCAGTTGCAATTATATCTGTGGCTAATCATTTCGGATTGGTCGATCTCTTTGCTCAAAGTGCTACACGGGCAATATCGAAGCAAGCTCAATCAGTAGAGTCAGCCAATCCAGGCCAACCGAATGAACCTGAAAACGGTCTACAAATGGCAAAAGACTATGCTGAACATCAAAAAATGGTAGCCAATAGTGCAGCCATGCCATTTAAAAAAGAAGTGATTAATGTTTCCAGTATGGAAAACACACAACATTTTGGTCCTGTTTCAATGGAATCTCAAAATGTTGATACTGTGTTTATCATTCGAGATAAGGCCACTAAAAGGTTACGAGCCGTTGTTCAGGTACCCAAAAAGCAAACTGTCAATATATCTCTTCCAATTGGTCAATACACCATTCAATATGCCCAAAACAATTATATTAAGGATGCTCCATGGCAAGGCTTAAATAAGTTTTGGGGATACGGCACTACCTTTTTAGAAAGTAACCTTGAGCATAATGTTACCTTGGTCCAATATCCGAATAATAGTGGCTACTTTATTCGTGGTACTGGAATTATTGTAGGTGTAGAAGATGGCACCCAACCAGACGAACTCGCTAAAAACGAATTTGTTAAAATGTAACCATCAGCT
This sequence comes from Acinetobacter sp. AS5, assembly GCF_048957595.1. NCBI lineage: Bacteria > Pseudomonadati > Pseudomonadota > Gammaproteobacteria > Moraxellales > Moraxellaceae > Acinetobacter > Acinetobacter sp. AS5. The sequence goes on from NZ_JARDAL010000016.1 coordinate 28,808, forward strand.
TTAAGCAAGATGTCACCTATACGGTGGCATTTTTATTTATAAAAAAAGAAAGAATAGTGCACGGTTTTAGATGGTTTTATTAAAAATGATAGGTATTTAAACAGTGCTATTTACTCGGTATATACTATTTTAAAGAATAACGCCTAAACCCTCCCTCAAAGTTAATTTTTTAGTTTAATATAAGCACATATAAGTACTCGTAAGAGTCGTTTTAAAGTCTTGGATCATGCTATGTGACCAAGTAGGAGACTATAAAGTGAATGAAGTTAAATGGCCTAATTTAACTGGTCTTGGTGCGCGTCTTGTAGTATCGCCAGCCAACAATTTTCGCCCAAAAACGGCGATGCTTGTTGTTAATGAATTTGAGCAATTCAAAAAATCTATTGAACAAAACAGTTCTAAGCAATTTGAACAAGTGTTAATGGATGCCCATTTTTATGAAGTGCAAAATGATGATGGTATTCATGCGTACTACTATAAGAACCCGGCAAAGTCTGGTATCGATCTAAACGATCTTCAGAAGGTCTTTCCAGCGTTTACCAACGATATGAAAGTACCGACTAAGCAAGAAGATATTTATCTCACCAATCTACCGTTTAAGAAGAACATTCCGAACTGGAAAAGTTACTTCGCATCAGCGACCGAACGCCTTTCCGCTTTCCCTGAAGTGTATGTCAGTAAGCTAAACAATGGATCTAATATCCTTGATACGCTGAAAACCAGTCTTCAGGAATCGAACAAATCCTACTTGGCTCAATTTCAGTCTTCAAAAATTCCTTTTAATCGTCTTCAAGATTATGGCTATGAAAATATCTTCTCTAAAGTCTATCTAGATGAAGAATCGGCGATGGCCAGTGGCGAAAGTCTAGATAATCTAGCCAAAATTAAGTTGTCTCCATTTGCAGTACCCGTCAATTACGAAAAAGATGGTTCGTTACTGATTATTGATGACTTGCGCCATATTCCTGAAATCTTTGCTCATGATCCGTATGAAGCATTGGGGTTAAATGACAATATTAACCTGGTGCATTTTGCTCATGAATACGAGTCCACTTTTAATCAGCTGATTGAGCATGGCCGTGGCAACAGAATGTTTAACATGAGCTTTAAAGATGTTGATGCTTATGTACAAAAATTAGCTTCTGATCTTGTTGTGATAGACCGTGTGTTTAATCAACAGCAATTGCCGTATCCAAAGCTATTAGAATCAGCTAAACAAGGTATTCCAGCTTTTTATAAAGATGAACACGGCACATGGATGGCGTCTAAACAAGGTATTGAAACACGCCTTGTAGATAAGATGGTGTATGACGCTGCCATGCTTCGCCATGATGTCTTACAACAAATGGTACGCCAGATGCCAACAGGTAAAGTTTTCTTTGCCGATCTGAGCCAAGAGTTCTCTGAATTCTCTGTAAACATCGTTCCTAAGTTTAATGCGCTCTATGATCACCAATCTGCTGAAATCAAACAGCGTAAACTAGAAGAACAACTCAATGAATCAAATGTTAACGAGATCTTGAATGATCTTGATGTTAATTTTGAGGCAACTGAGAAGGCATCTATTACTGAGTCTGATCTACTCAACATTGCAAATGACCTCCCTACTCCAGAAATTGATGATGTTGCCGTACTTAAAGAGCTCTTAAAGTTTCCTGAAGAATTATTGGATGCAAGAGGCAATGACAAGGTGCGTGATTTCGCGCCGTCTATGCTTGAAATTAGACAGATCTTGGATGTCTATGTCATTCCTAAGGCTACCGAACAAGCTCAACAAATTGAGAAGCAATATAGTGATTATCTAAATCAGAAATATGCTGAAATTCAAGATGTCGTGCGCTCAGCTACACAAACAAAAAGCTTCAGCGTAGATGATATTCAAGCGATCTCTGACGAAATCGACACACACAATGTTGAGATCTCAAAACAGTACAATGAAGTTAAAAAAGTCTTATGGCAAAGTGAAACTTTGGTATCTGGCATTACGTCTGCAACAAATACCTTTTTGTTTAATAAAAACAGCTTCTACTACGCTAAAGATGAAAACGGCAAATTTGTAGGTTTTGAATCTGAAGTAGAAAGTAATCAACACAAAGCGGATCTGTTCAAATTACTATCTAAGCAATTCGACAATCAATTGGTTTCAATTAACACGCCTGAGCTTCAGGAATTTGTGAATAATGAAACTGCAGTTAATATGTTGATGTCACGCACGAACAATTATGTTGAGCAAAATATCAATGATTTTGTTGCTGGTGATTTTTCTGCGCCGTTAGAGCTAGAGCAAGATGCACAGCGTTTAGAGTTAAGCGATCTGTGCACGGCTGATCTTGCTAATAACGATAAATTAGCTTCAGCGTATTTTGAAGAGTTTACTCGGCTTCTTGATGAATCAAACTTTGATGAAGCATTTTTAAAACAATCTCTATCACAAACTAAAAGTGCGTCATTCTTAAAGAACGGTGTAAATGAGATTTTATTCCGTAATTTATTGGTGCCAAATGCAAGTGAAAACTTTAATCGTAAGACTAAATCTGATTCTGTTCCTGAGGATATTTTTGCTAAAACTTCATCACATACAGATGGGTTTAGTCTGGACCGTCAGTTCAATCGCTTTGTTGAAGTTCAAAGCTTCCAAAAGGCATTAACAGCCAAATATCCGCAACAAGACTGGTCATTTATCACAAAGGATGACCGTGGCGAAAACATCAAGTCGATTGCTGAAGATATGCAGTCTGACATCGAAGAAGACTGCAAAGATGCAAAGGATTTGTTGTCGAGTATCGAACGTCAGTTTTATTCTAAAAATTCGACCTTATTTGTCTCGAACATGGATCTCGCTGCAGATGAAATCTATGTTCAGATTAAACCAACGGGTGACATTGACGATTTAAAAGTTAAAACCGTTAAATCAAATGAATTTGATGAAAACAAACATTATTCATTGTCTACCGATGCCTACAAAGCAACAAATCAAGCGTATGCGAACATTGCCAAGTATTTTGTTGAGAAAACCCTATATCTAGAAGATGGCGATTATGACAAGGCACAAAAAATAGCTGCCTTAGTGATTGCTGGTGAAGATAAAGAGCTCAAACAAGAAACTAAGAAAGTCTTTGGTGTAGAGCTGACTGCAGATGACTTAAAGCAAGTCCAAAGCATGCAGTTAGAAGATGGTAAGCTCCAGTTAAACAAAACTGCCCTACCGAACCACAACTACAACAACATTCAGCTATTCAACTATCTGAACCTGATTGATATTAATCAGCGTACAGTTTTTGGCAAATTTGATGTTGAAGTACAAAAAGAATTTGAGGTGATTAAGGATCTTCTCAAACCTAATGTAGCTTTTCAGAATAACGTTAAATATTTTTCGCTATCAGCTGAAGAAGAGAACGTACAGTTCAATAGTGAATCTGAATACTTTAACACTCAGCTAGAAAATGCTGTAAAGCACTATGAAGATCACCACGGCGCAATCAAGATCCCTGATCATGATTTGTTTATCACCGTGTTTCAAAAGAATGATCTTCAGTATATACGCCTCTACAATCATAAAGACAAAAATGCGCCGTTTATTGGGCATTCAGTTTCCCTAGATGCCAATATGCATAAGGCTACTGGCTTTAATGATAGAGATGCGGTTAAAACGTCTGCGAATGCTTTGTTTAAGTTATCGACTTCACGCAACAGCATGACGTTTATGCCTCCAGCTAAGTTCACTTTTGAAAAATATTACGAGTCAGATCTCAACTTCTTCAAAGCTAAAGACAGTCAGCAAACTTTAATCAATAAAGTGTTTACGTCTTTACCAAACAAGATGTTCCAGTACATTTCTGATCATCCTTCTAATTTCAACTCTAAATTAGATTTCATCAGCAATCTTAATTCTGCAACATACGAAAAGTTTGAGGATCTTAGCTACGATAAAAAACCGAATGAAGTCACTGAGCTTCTGAGCAACATCTCTCCAGCGTACACCTATGTTATCGCTCATGTAGATGGCCAGACAGCAATCATGCCTAAAAACTTAACCAAAGTTTTTGATGTTCAGGCATTTGAAGAAGTTCATCCGTTTGATTTGGTGAACTCTAAACTTCAGAAAAGCGATCTTAAAGAACTTTTTAGCAATGGTATCAATGGTGAACCTGATCCATTCATTAATAAGCTCAAATTTAGTGTTGTATTAAACCGTGTAGGCAATCCAGAACTTGAGGATATTCAGCCTAGATTTATGTTAGAGCAGATCGCCGTGAATGAGGCGTTTGCAGAAAAATATAAAACCTTAACCGCTTTAAATGAAGTCAATGCCGTCATGCTTGAGCATGTCAAAGCATTACAAGATACGGTTAAACAGGCTTATGCTGAGCATTTTGTAGGTTCCAACCCTAAAGTTCACCAATACAAGTTGCTAAACAAATCATCTCAACAAGATGAAACACCGCAATTGTTTATGGTTGATACGGACTATGAGCCTCAATTGACTGCCGTGCTTCTTCGTATACCGTCTCATGACTATCAGTATCAATTGATTACTGGTTTTGATGATGTAGACCAGTTTAGTCACGAAATCTTAAATGCTATCGAATCTAAGGTTAATTTCGGTACCACTTTAGAGCAATTAGCACTTTCTAACTTGCCTGAAATTCAGATTAAACACAAAACTGACTTTGAGAATAAACAGTTAGCAAGTTTGCATTTCCAAACTTTGATTACGAATACGCTTGGTGCTCTATACGATCAAACTGCACACATAAAGCCGTATATCAAAACTGAAAATCACAAATTGTTTTTGGCCATCAAGCCATCGACCGACAATGAATATGCATCGGTTAAACTTTTTGGTGATAAAGGCGATATTCACGGTGATTACAAGTCTCTGTGCGTTTTTCCTGTTAAAAGTATGCGCTCAGTTGAAGATGTCTTACAACTTCAAAACCGTGTGTTTACTGACTTCACGTTTATCGATCAATTGGTACCAAAAGACAAATATGTGCCTGTTGATGTAAAGGTAGAGCCAAGTGACTCCCCGGCTACGTACTTAGGTGATGTAGGTGCCAAGTTTGGCGGTGCACATAAAGATCGCTACGGAGAATATATTTCATTGGAATATATTTCAGCGACATCAGCCGATCAAACAGCTACGGACTATCGAAAAGCAAAAATCGTTGCAAATAAAGAATTCCAAGCTTGGTACACCAATACGCCACTCGGTATTGATGACAAAATATTCGTAAAGGCAATGTATGACTACTGCCCAACTAAACCGTTATTCTCTAAAAATGCGTTGATGCTTGATAGCCAACGTGCGACAGAATTACGTGCGTATGTGGCTGTTGTTTCTAACATCAGAAATTTGATGGTAGATACTCAAGAAGAGTTGATTCATGCGGTAAGAAACAATAAAAGCTTATCTGCTGAAAGTCTTGGTATGACTGATCGCCAACGTAAAGACTATATCGGGCTTTATAGTAAAGGTACCAAGAACAACTACAAAAACTACTTCGAATTGCTTAGCAATTTGAATGAGTACTACATTATGCCAGAACATACAGGCGGTATCAGTGTTCAGCTTGAGAAAATCATCGAAAAAACGATTGATAAAGAACTCAGTGAGATTCTATCAACAGGTAAGATCTTTGATTTTTACGGTAAGTCGAAAGTCACTAAAGATGTGAGCGATGCGATCAGCAACATGCAACGCACTGGCTTATATTCAACTGTGCTTGAACCATACGTTCTGAAAAGTGCGATTGAAAGTGGTTTAGTTAAAGCTGAATCTGCACCTATTTATGTTAAAGATCCTGTTGCACCAGTTATAGAAGCAACGACTGAAGCTGTGAATACACCTAAAGCACCACGTTTGCCGTCATTTACCAGTGAAGTGAAAAAACTTGAAAATGGCTTTGTGACTGAAAAAGTCCAATCAAGCATTTACGGATTGTTAAATTACTCTCGTACTGGTCCTGATCATCGCCAAGGTGCCGATGTGGATTCATTCAAGCTTAAAGATGACTTTTCTATCCGTGGTGTTGAAGTAGGCAATAAAGTTAGTCCTGTGGCTCAACAGTTGGTTAATGCCGTGTATGACTCATTGGCTGACTTAAAACAACTCATGGGCTTTAAATCAAACAATGGTTTATTGAACTTGGGTGTTGCTTTGGCTTCACGCGGAATTAAAGGATCTGCAGCGCATTTTGAGCTGTCTAAGAACGTGGTTAACTTGACTCGTGATAGCGGATCTGGAAGTTTGGCTCATGAGTATGGCCATGCGCTAGATGCACACTTGGGGATGTTGGAAAAAGCGGAAGTATATAAAAATCACGCTCAAATGAATCGTTCTGTACTTCAGGACTATTATGAAGACATCCCTAATTTTGAGATACCAGGTGCACGACACTTCTTATCAAATATGTTGGATGCTGGATACTCCCCTGTTACTGAGTCCGGTCGTGCTTTTGAAAAGTTACATCGTGCGATGATGAATGAGCCAGTTCAGCCAATGAAAAATTACGGTCAAGTACTTCATGAGAATGCTGAGACTGCAATCAAGGCGTACCACATTGTTGCTGATTCAATGCATGATGAAGTGATTAAGAATAAAGAGAATTATCCTAATTCTACGCGCAAAACTTTAAACAACTTCTTTGACTGGCACCAAAAGCACTATGAAGATCTCATTCGCCGTCAGTTTGAGAAAATTGAAGAGTACTTGAAGAAGTATGAGCGTGAATATAAAGCTGATAAAAACCTATCTTTCTTCAGTACGGTTCAAGACAAGGTGGATGTCATTGTCTCTAAAATTAACACTGACATTAATGCTATAAGCTTTAAGTCGTTTGAGCGCTATCAGCAAAAACTTAATGATATGCGCCAGCCAGAACATCATTTACCTACAACCGGTTTGGAAGAAAAAATTACAGGTGTTGCGACTGCAGCGAATGTGGATTTAAAAACACTATCGCAAAACCTATCTGAATACTTGATAGAGTCATCTAAATACAAGTTCTATAACCTGGTAGAGAAGTACATGCCTGAGGGTGTTAAAAATCCTCATACTCAAATGCAAAACTTCTTTGATAAGTCGCAAGACGTAGAAGTAAGCGTAGGTGATATTCGTTTTAGTGACAATCTATCGCGTTATAAAAAGGATTGTTTAAATATCGACAGTGCTGAAAATCGTGCAACGCCGTATTACGCGACCAGTACCGAAATGTTTGCCCGTTATTTTGAGACTTATTTGTACTCTAAAGTTTCAAATGAAAATGAAATGAAAAACTCATTTTTAATTGACGGCTACCCTACCGTACAACCTAAAGGTTTAGAGTTTGAGATCTGCAGAAACTTGACTGAACAATTAGTCGAAACTTGTGTGAATGAAATATTTGATCAAGATCTGCAAAACGAAAATACCCAAAAAATTATTGCTGAAGTTTCGATTGAAAAAGAAAATGAAGCTGACCAATTAAGACTTGAGATGTGAGATAACTAAATGCAATACGAAAATATTCATGAAGCAAAAACGCCACTTAAAAGCATGATTACTCGTAGTCATGCCTATATTCGCCTGTTGGTAGAAAAAAGTATGGCTGATGGTATTAAGTTTAAATATCACAACGGTAGACGTTTAACTCAAATTGATGATCCTGAGCGTGTTGTTTCTCAAATCTTCCCTTATTTTTTCCGTTTAGTTTTCTTGGAAATATCAACTTATTACGGTCAAACATTTGATGGTCTTAAGTTTCATTCTAAGAAACGTGCAACAGGAACATTGCAATTAGAGGTCAGTATTCTTGAAGACAAAATACCGAACCAATTAGAGTTTTTCACCTTTATTAGTTACGTTTTTAACTATGGGTTTTTAAAAAATCAATTCCATGAAGACTTAACCCTTTTAACCAAAGCAACAAAGTTTGCCAGTTAAAAGTTAGATCCATTTTAAATCTTAGATTTAGGTATATACTAAAAATAATTTTTAAATATTTAAACTTTCAATGTGGCTTTATAATCAAATAAAGCCATATTGATTTAGAAACAAGTTAGATATTTCTGAATTAAAAGTGTGGCGAAAGTATCAGTTTTATAAGTCAAACAGTCTGCAGTCTTTTAAGTAACTGTTATAACGAAATAGTCATAACTGAGTCGCTGTACATTTGATGTGTATGCCCTTTTATTAATCCCATTGGAGATGATCGAATGCAAAAACCATTGCATGAAAATCTTGAAAACTTTCTGCCTTACTTGAAAAGTGAACTCGCTGCCAAAGGTATTTTAAGTGCGTCACTCAAAACCATCTTTTTGAACTACATTGATCAGATCACAAAAGAGAATAGATTCGTCACCCATACCAATACGACCGATCGACAAATTGTATATATAGAACGTGGCGATGATGCATTGATGTTGCGCTTTAAATATTTTTTAGAAAATAATGAGTACTTAGAAGTTGAGTTAATCATCACGGATACTCATGTAAAGTTGGTTTATGCTGAATCACCAGAATTACACTTGCTTTATGATGATGAAACACCAATTTGCTTAGATGCTGGCCAGTTAATCAAGTGTACCAATGACTATGGCACATCACTTGCTACTTTAATTAGCGCCCTATTCCAATGTTTACTCAGTGATGATCCACAAAAAAATATCCAAGACGTACTTAATCAAACTAATCTTTTTGACAAAGTTTCAGATGAAAATGCCGAATTAAACAAGGGTTCACATGATTTCGATAACCGACAAAATCAAGCAAATATCTGGGTTTTCTGATTCAGATTCAGAAGTTGTTAAGGATAGTGTTTTATCCTTATCTACTGCTTTGTGGATCATGAATATACTCATGTCCACAAATTTTGTTATTGGTTTAACCAAGAGAGATCAGAAGCTTTTTGATAATGCCAAAGAAACACTGATTACTGAAATGAAGCGGTTAAATTACAATCTTAGCGATTATAAAGTACTCCCTGTTTCAAAAAAGAATGAACCGCTTTTGCTTCAAATTAAACTTGAACAAAAATCAGATCGGATCATAGATTTAGTCAATGCCAATTTAAAGGATTTATCCAAAGACGAGTCCATGGTTATTGAAGTTCTTTATGCAAATTTAATGAATAGTAATAGTGGTGTTTGCATCACTATAAGCGATATTCATGATAAAACAGCGCTTCAAGTCAGTGAGATTCTTACTGACATTTCAAAAGAATTAAAGGTATCTACTTTATCCGATGTTCTTGATATTTATGCACGACCAATTGAACATAATAATGCCAAGGTGAGATTTACCCTGGTGAACCCATGGGCATTATCAACCGATAGAAAAAAGACTCTTTGCATTGCTGCACCCATATTCAATGAATACAACAGTCCATTTAAATTAATTGCACTTCTTCAAAATATCATTTATCTAATTAATCAGAAGTGTACTAAAGAGACGGACCTTCTATTCGATTCCATTAACCTACCAAAATTTCAAAATAGACTTTTTGGCCAAAGCTTTTTTTATATTAATTAGGACTAACCATGAAAAACCAAACACGCCCATTTACTGTAGTGTTGTTGGCTCCTATTGCAGAACAACCTATTCATGCTTTAGTTGCGCCATCAGGTGATTCAATTCTGTTATCACAAGATACGAAAGTCTCTACTCTCGCAAATTGTCCAGATATGATCGAATCTGAGTTCGGTACATATGATGAATTTCTTATCGAACATCGCGATCAATTTATGCTGTTTAACCAAGTCGCATCTGATTTAGATCCTGATCTAATTTTTCCTAAAGTGCATTCAGACCTACTTGAAGATAGCTTATGTATTATTCGTTCTATTTTCGCTTTTGAACGTTTCAAATTAGAAGAAGAACAAAAGAATGCTACTCGTAAAGAGCCTAAAGAAATTAATCAAGAATATTTAATGAAACGTGCGATAGACCAGGCAATGACTTTAGAGCAAGATGTTTCTGACCTTTCATCAAATGTAGAGCGCTTACAAAGCCCGATGTCTTAAACTCCATTAAATATATTTAAAATTAACTTTAAACCCTCTCTTAAAACTTATATGCTTATTAGTAATAGTTTAAGGGTGTGGTTTAAAGTATTTTTAAATGGATACAAATTTAGTTTTTTTCGATGACTTTAACGCTACTTCTAACACCTCTTCTGGTGAAAATCACCGTTCTTTAAATAACGTACTATTCTTCTTTCTCAACTATCATAAAGGTACGTTTTTAGCTGATACGATATTTTTTGATACCCACTATCAAACAATTGACAACCGTAATATTGTCGGGGTTTTGCCTGTTCTTTTTAGTATCTGCCAGATTGACCGTTCAGAAGGTCACACCGGGCAAATAGTCGATATTCAACAGGATCTAAATAACGTAGATGAAGATGATTATGAACCTGTAATTGATATAGATGATACGCAAACATTTAACTTGTTCTACCACTTCCTTAAACCATCCAATGATGCACCTGTAAAACCACACCTTAATCAACTAAAAGTATTACCAGACAACTTAATCGATTCGATTAAACACCATGAGCTTTTAAATTACATTCTTGCTCTCATTGAGAATAAGATCTGGACCGATTCTGATGTATTTAAGTATGAGTACAAAAATAGGTTTTTGTTTTGCGTTTTTATCTATTTGTCCAAGACCGTAGATCTAAGTTTTAATAGCTCTCACGATTCTTTCACGAGCTGGCTTGAACTGCGTAACCTATCTTGGTTTGGTGCTAATGAAGTTGATACCAGTAACTTTGCAACATTAGAGCTTTATATACATGCCCTATCCTACACGCTTAAACTGGCAAACCATATTGTAAAAGCAATCATCAATAATAATGTGACGCCGTTTAAAGTTGCACCGCAAGAAGAATTGTTTTACTTTTTTGCTGAACGTACAGACGCACGTTCTCCTAATGAAGAGACTACACCGCCGTATACGCCAGCGGAAGATGATGAAACTTTTTCCACTGAACTTTCTAGTGCTCCAGTACCAGCACCGTCAAATAAGGAAACACCAAAAGTAACCGATGCTTATTTATTGGTTGGTGCGGATCTTGAGGATTCTGAGTCCACAACATCAGAAAAGAATGTGATTACTCAAGACTTCAACTACCAAGCACGTTTAAATGAATTATATGAGCTGTCAAAATTCATCAAAGATGAAATTATAGATGCTCCAATCATTTCTATTAATCAAGCGTGGAATATAGTGCAAGATAAATGGAAGTTTTATCTCGATACTTTTTCAAGTAGCTACTTCAATATGAATGATTTTGAGAAGACGGCTATTCTTAAACAATTGAAATCACTCAAAGCCAGTATTTTTATGAACTGGTTTGATATTAAGTCGGGTGCTGGCCAGCAAGTATTTATTGATCTAGTGTCATACGACACGTTTAAGATTGAGTTTCTTTCTTCTGAAGCTAAGATTATCCAAACTTACATGAAGAACCGTATTAAAAATCAGATGTATTTTGAAACTACGGCGCCACAACCAAAGTTTTTGAGAAATCTAAACAACTTATTTAATGAACGTGTCGATACGCAAAAAATTAAAGACATTGAAAACCCTGAACTTTTGTTGAAGGTGAATGGCATTCTTGACGGTGTTACCAAAGATCTCATTGACAATATCAATCTGCATTTATCAAATGACATTTATCTTGTGAACTACTTTTCTAATGTAGATAAGGAACTGGAACCGCCCAAATATCACTTATTAGATATTTTGCTTCGTACTTCAGTGCTTAACCTTATCTATGTTTGTCCTACCGCATCACTCAATGCTACCAAGGATCTTCTAAATGCAATCACTGATCCTGAAATTGAGGTTTCAGCTTTTGACACATTCGACCGCAAACAATATCAAAATCAAATTGTAAAAGAACTCGCATGTTCATTCCGTCAGCGCATAGATCCATCTGAACTTTTGAAGCTAGATATTACGTAGATATAAAAAATGCCCATCATTCGGGCATTTTCTTTTTAATGGTTAGGCTTACCAAGGTCTAGGCTCTGGTGGGCGTGATGTGTATTCATTATCCATATTGTTTTCAGATTCATTGTCTTGGTCCAATTCTGGATCTGTTTGTTTGTAGCGGTTTTGGTAATCTTGCTGCTCAATTAAATCTTCTAGAGCCATTTCTTTAAAGTGACCAACAAGTAATGAACGTGTTTCTTCTTGGTATTCTGGTTCTTGCGCTAATTGACGTCCAATTTCATTCGGTAGTTTATTGTCGTAGATATATTTTAGGTTGGTTCGTTGTGTTTGTAGTGTAGGTTGTGGGTTAAACTCGTCAGTAAGGGAAACTACTTTAGCTTCACTAAAACTAGTGCCACAATTAAAAACGGCTCTGGTCGCGTCTTGAAGTATATCTTCTTCGTTCTGTATGTTTTCCATTTGGCTTAAACCCTTTATTAAAGTCAGAATCTTAAAATTAAGAGATGTATTAAGATACCCAATTATACTTCAATAAATTTTCAATTTGTACCTTTAACGCTTCTTGCTCTAATCTGTCTAAACCTATTGTTGCGATGTTCTCTAAAAACTTGTCTTTATACTCGTTGTAACTTTCTATATCGTCTTTTTTAATGGTTTTGTCTAGATTTAACGTAAGCATGAGGTTTAATACTTTTAATATTTTTAGGTTCTTCCGTTTTTTGAGAACTTCAATAGGATCTAATTCAAAAGTATTTATTTTATCTAGTTTTTCTTTATAAGTTATTGCCATTAAAGGATTTATGCTTTGGTTGAGTATGTAGGATAACTCTAAAACAGTTATATCTTTCCCCATATCTTTAGATACAGATTTCTTAATTTCCGACAGTAAAATTAAGTGAGATGTAAACTTTGCTTTATCCATAATAGTCTCTTGTATTTAAACTAAATCATTAAAACAATTAGCAAGTCATGTTTAAACTTTCTGTATATACCAATAACAGTTTTGTGGTACATTATTGCTAATTTAAAAACCATTGTTATTTGTAATAAAATGGTTTTAATGATTCTTTGGTTAAAAGGTATTAAGCCTTTTAGTTAAACGTCTAACTTGTAATTTATAACACTTTGCTTTTAGTCGTCTTAAGTAAGCGATGTATAAGAAGCATTAAGAAAAACGGTGAGTTAGCTATGAGTTTATTTTGTCAATCGACAAATCCGAATTGTGATGGCGACCAAGCCGTTACTCTTCTCTCATCTATCTTTGGACACGACTTCATCAATGCGTTTATCAATGCGTCTGGACCAGCCTCGACAGTACCATCATCAGGTTTACTCACTAATATATTATTAGGCGGTGTAGCTAGTGTGGCAATGTCGTTGGTTTTGGTTTTTGCGATCGGTATTGGTTTAACAGCACTTTTGAAAAGCGCCCAGGACGGTGAAGCTTTCGGGAAAGATTCAAAAGTCACTACGATGTTTTCCCGAATATTATATTCGATTATTTTACTTTTACCTACGGCGTCCGGCTACTGTTTCATTCAAGTAGTCGTGCTAGGTATGGTGCTATGGTCAAATAATGTATCCAATACAATTAATAATAGAACGTTAGGCGAATCCTTAATGGCTTCGGCTAGTTTGTCAGATACGCACGATCATCAGCGTGACATCTTTGGATTTAGGAAAAATGCGCCTGTTATGCTTCGCCAGTTGCATTGTATTAACGTTCTAAACCAAGAGTTTTATACTCTACCGCCAGCATTCGGGCGCTATTTTAGTGATGGTGCTTATGGGGCGAATGCTAATCCTGGTGTTAGCATGACTGCAGTAGAGAAAAAGCAAAACTACATTGATAAAACCGCTAAAACTGCAAGTAACTGGACATCTGTTACTTATAACTTCGCTTACGCTGACAGCCGTTTAGAAGTTGGGGGCAAAAAAGAGCCGATCTGTGGCGGTGCTTCAATGAACGTTGTTAATCCAGCTGCGGTTAATGCTGAGTTAATGGACATTCCTGTTTATAAACTTCGCCAATCAGATCAAAACAAGATCAACGTTGCTTTGGCAAATGTTCAAGCTAAGTTACAACAAGAAAAGAACAATCTATATCGTCAATTCTTTATCGATTTAGAAAAGTGGTATATCGCATATCAAGTAAGCCCTAATGCCACTGAACAGGAAGGAACATTCCCGATTAGTAAAGCTGCTATGGATGCTTTCAATGCGCTAGTTGATAATTATGTGAATAAGAGTCATACCGTAACGAATAATGTTCTGACTTCTGAAAATGGCTATACTGCGGTTCAAACTGTTGTTAATACGCTAAATCAGCGCGGTTGGATGATGACGCCTGAAGCTCGTATTAAAGTAGGTCAATATCGCGCTATTGTTGAGAAGTATATTACTGAACCTTTGTGGACGTTCAGCCCTCCTACACTGAATTCAGCAATCATGAGCAACTCAAAAGGTGAAGCAATTTATAACACCGTTTATGTTGCAATGGATAATGCTGTTGGTAGCATTACATCCAACAATAATTGGGTGGCAAACGGCGATATTGCCGACTCTACCAACTTAATATCAATGTCTACCGATGGTGGTGACTCAAACAAAGTATCCAACATCGATCAAAAGTTTTCGGCATATGGTTCTGCTTGGGCAACAAACATTACTAAATCATTGGTAATGGGTGTATTGGTCGGTGAAAAAGGCGATGCGGAATTATTAAATAATAATTCGTCAAGCTCAAATATCAGCCCTACTACATTGCACCGCAATACGGATGTTATCCGTAATATTCAAGATACTGGTGAAGCAATCTTAGTCTATAAAGCTGTGGCTCAAGGTACTGTTGTCGGCATGAAATTAGTCGTGCTTACTGCTCGTTCTGGTTCTGCTCTTGTTCAATGGGTACCAGGGCTTAAGGGCGTAACTGAAGAAGGCACCAACGCTTTAGAATATGCCGTTGAAAATATCTTTGCTCCTATCCTTGGTCAGCTAGTAACGTATTTGACGATTCTTGGTGTGTGGATGGCGGTTGTTATTCCATATATGCCAATGATCTTCTTTGGTCTAGCTTGTGTAGGTTGGATCATCCATATCCTATACGCTGTGTGTGGTTTGCCTTTATGGGCGCTAATGCACATGATCCCTGAGCGTACTTTTGTCGGTAGCCAAACACAAGGTTATGTCACGGTATTAACGTTGTTCATGCGACCAATATTTATCATTGTTGGTTTCTGGATGGCTGAAATTATTATCGGGCCAGCTCTTGTTACGCTTACTGATATGTTCTTTAGCTACCAAGGTGCAATGAGCATCGCTTATTCATCTAATACGTTTACAGTTATCTTTACTGAGCTGATTACGTTTATCTGGAAGTTCTTCTTATATCTATTCTTGATGACTTCAGCGATCTACCTGATTT
Organism: Acinetobacter sp. AS5; assembly: GCF_048957595.1. NCBI lineage: Bacteria > Pseudomonadati > Pseudomonadota > Gammaproteobacteria > Moraxellales > Moraxellaceae > Acinetobacter > Acinetobacter sp. AS5. Next base: position 44,179 of record NZ_JARDAL010000016.1, read on the forward strand.
ACGGGTTGGTATTTAGTGTTGCTGACCAAGTACAACAATGGATTGGTTCTGGATTGAATGGCGGTCAGTGGGGTGAAACAAACTCAAAAGAAGCTATTCAAAAGTTTGGTGGCGCTGCAAGTACGTTGTCTGGTCCATCTCCAGCATCTCGCCGTCCTTTACCGCCTGGTAGACGTCCTGATGGTGGTAAGGGTGGTCCAAATAATCCGAAAGGTGGTGGTGGTGGCAATGGTGGTACAGGTGGTAATACATTAGGCGGTACTGGTAGTACGACTGCATATAGCCCTGTAAACATGCCAGCTAGATCCGCTTCTTTTGGCGCTGCAACTGGTGGTACAGGTGGTATTACTCCAAGTGGTGTCACTGGTGGTACGGGTGGTAGAACTGGTCTTGGTGCTAAACCAACATCACCTACCCCAAGCCAAGGTCAATCTACATTCGGTATGGGTGCTACAAGTGTAAGTGGTACAAATAATACGCCTACTACTGGTGGTGGTCTATATGGTGCAAATGCTTACGGAAAAACAGCTTCTACGTTTAATCGTGGTGTAGCTAAAGCATCAGCATCTAAGACTGGTTCTACTTTCGGTAGTGTGAATGTTGCAAGTGGTACTGGCTATACGTATGGTACTGGTTCGACTCCTAATGCACGTTTTGGTGCTAGTTCTAGTGCAACCAAGAAATCTAATATTTCTGGCCGTAGCACTATGACTAATCGTGTGCGTTCAGGTTTAAGTTCAACTCTGTCTAAGTTTAAAGGTAAACCTTAAAATCTAGACAATAAAAAATGGTGCTTTATAAGCACCATTTTTTTTATCAAAATATTCATAATTAAAAGTTGATTTTCTGAATGTTGTTTTTGTTTGTAGAGTTAAAAATAAATCTACGAACGCCGATATTAACAAGTTGCTGTTGATCTTTCTCTAGCTGACCAACTGCATGACTGTAAGCACGGTTCAAATTGTTATATGAACGGTTTTGCACAAGTAAGTCAAAGTTGTTGATACGCTCTTCTTCTAACTCAATTTGCTTGTTATTAAGCTCGATGTCTTTTGCTTTCATTTGGGCGCAAACATTGTTGTACTTGTTCGCCAGCTCATTGTGCTTGCTTGTAACGTCATCAATGTGTGCGTTCGCTTCAGCAACCAATTCGTTGTACTGATTTGTAATACCTTTGATTCTGTTTTCTAGCATTTCAATGTGAGCTAACAAGGCATTTTCATTCTTCATGTGTACTTTGTTTTGGATTAAAAAGTCTAATCCCATTGAAGCACGGTCAATCGCTTGGTCTAAAGTAGCGCTTAAAACGTGTGCGTGATTTAACATATTTAGATACCTCACTACTTTTATTAAATTAAAATATTAAAACCATGTAACCTTATTCTTAAACCTATCAATAAGATTAACACTATATGTATATACTATCTTAAAACAAAACCTAAAAACTTTTTTTAAAGTATAAAATAAGTATTTAATCGTATATACTTAATCCGTCCACTTAGCTATTAGGGACATTTAATAAGAAGTTAATTTATTTTAAGAACTTCCTTTAAGCCTGGCGATTCACTTATGAAATTTAAACCCTCATTTCAATTAAAGCCCTTGAGCTGTGGCATTAAAGTCGCAATTTTAGTGACTTGTTCGGCTTTTATTTATACCGCTAACGCCGATCCTATTTCTGAAAACGTAACCGCTACAAATGCTAATACGGCAAAAGTTCCTAACAACGCTCAAAAAATGATTTTCCATAAATATTCGATCATGCCGAATGATGGGCGCCGTAGTGCTGGTCGTTTTGGTGAATTTCGTTTGCGAGGGGGCGCTGCTGGTAGTCATAACGGTATTGATATTAGTCGTGCGAATCCTAATGACCTTACACTTAAAGCAATTGGTTCAGGTTCTATTGTCTCTTATGACACACGTTCATCTGGTGCAAGCAACCAATCAACCACTAACCCACTAATTATGCAGATGGATACTGGCGATCGAATCATGTATCGCCATACTGATCCATCGTATCAAAAAAAATATAACGCTTACCCTGGTCAACGTATTCAAGCTGGTCAAAACATCGCACACATGTCAAATAAAGGCTGTGGTTCATGTGCCGTGCATTTGCACATTGAATATGGTGTAAAGGCAAAACGTGGGCTAGATGTTTGGCTGAATAAAAACTTAGATCAAGTTTTTAAAAATCCATCCATTGCACTTCAGCAACGCGTTAAAGGATCTGCGCCATATGTGGGTAGTTCTGAATATAAGTTAACAGATCCTACGCCATATTTACCTCAAGACGTTGTGATTAGTGTCTCGCCACAAGGACAAGCATTAGAAAACAAATACACACCGTACTTGGGTAACACCATTAGGACTCAATGGAATGCCTTATATTCATCATCAACAGGAATCACCCTCCCCGTTTCTTCATCGGTAGATGGCATTGCAGTAAAACAAGGCAAAAAGCTTCCAGCACTTGCATTTAGTGGCGATGTTTCGATGGATGCTTATGGATCTGCACAAGTGCAAGTCGCTCAAATGATTGCTGACGGTACTATCTCACCTGAAGCAGCTGCAAGCGGTACCATTTATGCAAATGATGTTGCTCAATATGCACCGCCTAGAACTATTTTTGGTGGTACGGCTGATGATGTGGGTTTTGATATTGGTGCACTTAATTCTACGCCAGCAGAATTAATTGAAAACATTGGTACTGGACGTTATGGCAACTCTAAATGGTTTAATGAATTAGCAACTATGTCGATGATGGGGCTTTTGATTGAAAAGCTAAACATTATCAATGCACAAAACTATTTGACTAAAGAGATCCATAAACAAAATGAACGCTTAGAGGCTCTTTTGGCAGCTTATACAGCGTCAGAAACTCAACGCTATTCTGGCCGTGTAGATGAACTTTATACGAAAGCTGAACAACCAACTGTTATTCCTGAAGTAGCAGTAGTTGAAATGAAACAGCTTTTTGAGGAAGGTGGAAACGGGCAAGTTTATTCAGATGCACAAATCTTAAAAGGTGGACAAGGTACTCCAGATCGTAAATGTGGTTGGGGTATACCAGGTGCTTTTGGTGCGGTTAAAGATGGTATTAAACGTGTTTCTTTAAAACATGGTTATAACCCTAATGACGTTGCAGCTATTCTTGGTTTTGAATCTGCCGGTTTTAATCTTAAAATTGACAACAACGCTGGTGCATATGGTTTAAGTCAATGGACTAAAATTGGTATAACAGATATTAATGCTTCAGATTTAACAGCGAGAGGAATACCAGCTTCAATTAAATCAAACCCTAAGCAAATCACTACACTGAGTGCTCAACAACAAGTCGAATTATTAGATTTATATCTTGCAGTAAAAGCACGACAACGTAAAAGCGACTATAATAATAAAACAATAGCTGGGTTTTATGCTCTAGTTTTAGGTGGACCATATAAAAGCCCTAGTCGTGAATATAATGCGAACAGAAACCTCGATAGAAACCCTCGAGATGGTGTTGTGACTTTAGCTGAAGCCGTTACATTTGAAGGTATTGTTATGCGTTTATGCCCTTACTATTCTGAATACCCTTAATAGAGCAATTAAAGGAAATATTATGAAAAACAGATTTTTGTCTTTATTGGGTTTTAGCCTTTTAGCATGTGCATCTTTTAATGCTAGTGCTAATACTAGCTCAGACTCTATTCGTGCTGAACTTGAAAAACTGCGCTTAGTAAACGTTAAATGTGCTGCGGTTTCTAACGATCCATTTGATGCAAAACACCTAAATTGCTATACAAATGTTTATAACCGCGCAAGTCAGCTTGGTAGCCTTGCTTCTAAATATATTAATAATGAAGAAGCTCCGCGTGTTCTAGCTGATCACAATCGAAACTTTACTCAGTTACTTGCTAACTGCGATCAGTTATACGCTGGCCAGACTGCAAAGTACAAAACACTAAGCATGCAATGTAAAGCGACCAATAAATTAGGTTGGGCAATGTTTATTCCGGCATTAATGAAGTAATAAAGGATCAGGTTATGAAAAAGTTTTTAAGTTTAGCTTTGTTATGTGCTGCTACCATTATTACGTCATCTGCCAACGCTGGTTATAAGACCAAAGCTGAAGCTATTCAAGCTTATAACAAGGTACAAGCTGAGTATCAAAAATGCGTGTTTAATTATAATGAAGCGCGTGATTCTGAGTACGGTTCACCAGAACTTAAGTGCAATACACCATACAACCAATCATTAACACGTTTCATCAAAGACGTTCGTGCGGAAAGTCAAAAGAATGCTGCAGCTTGGCAAGCAATCAATACACAACATATTAAATTTAGCCAAAACTGTGATAGTCAAACTATGGTGAGCTCATACAATCCATCGTTTTTTATTCGTCAATCTTTTATGTGTGAATCCTCTGCTTTTACATCTTTAGCACAAGTGGCAATCGACCTTTCTTATTAATTTCAAAACATAAAAAGGGCATCTATAAGATGCCCTTTTTTGTCGTTTGGTTTTAGACTTTTTCTATAATTGTTTCGGTATCTGGTGTTTCAACTTCAAACCCAAAGTGAAGATTACCGTATTCAATTGCTTCTTCTACCCAATGCAAGCCCATGTTTTGCTCATTTCCTACTTTGCTTGAATCATAAGCCTCAAGGGGCATCACCCTCTTAATATCATTTTCGATGAAAAAATATGTATAACAGTGAGGGTGCACATATATTCCATCAAAATAAAATGGAATTAAATATCTCCCCTTTAATTCCTTAAACTGCTCAATTGTATGTTTACTTGAAGCAATTCCACCGCCTGAATCTATGACAATGCTTCTAAAAGATCCTGAAGGAATATCAACGATAGCCAGGCCATCGAACGTTTCTACACCATTTAATATCTCTTTAGTTTTGAGATAAACACCTGGTTCAAAATGGCGTTGCTTGAAATTAAAATCTTCCGTGAAACTAAAGATTGACTTTGTTTCCTTTTCAATTAGATGAAACATTTCAAGAAGTGGTGTGATTATATCTGCGACCTGTGAGCCCTTTTTCTTAACAAGCTCCATGATATACGGTTCGTGATGAAACTCTCCGCGAATATAACTAGCATTGTGACATGCCTGAAACACTCTATTTTGCAGAACTTCAACTTGATTAGGCATTTGAAATCTCCGTATTTTTTGAATTTAAGTGTTCCAATAAATCATTAATGCCATCTGTAAATAATATGTTTTTGGCTCGTGTTACGGTCACATACAACAGCCGTTTTTCATCTGCAGAAATCATTAGCTTTTTATCGAGAATTTTATAGTTAAAGCCTTTTGCGATTAGGACATTATCCCACTCTAAACCTTTACTCTTGTGTGATGTGCTAATGACCAAAGTGTTTTTTGGGTCAGTTTCATCATCAGCCATACTATTTTCTAACGCCCACTCAATCACTTGCCATGAGTATTGGTTTGTTAGATCCAGAAAGGTTTTTAATTCTGTAGTTGCCCCCTCCACTTCTCCAAACACTTGTATATGGTCCACAAGCTCTTGGTAGGAAGAAAAGTTTTGAAGCTCTTTACACGTTGGCCGTTTATTTGCTCTCAGTTGAAAAATCCCACTGAAAATATCTTTACTGCGCTTTCCATCAACCTCAAGACGTATTTTCTTTTCGCCATTAAGGTAGCCATGAAACTTAAAAAAGTATTCAAAAGCCGTAGCATTTGTTCTACAAATAATCGCGTTCAATGAAGATGGTGCATAACTTGATGTACTGAAAGTGGTAACTTTTGACGTTTTACTTGGTAAACCTTTTAACTGTCTGGTTTCACCAAAAAGTTTATTGAGAAGTAGATTAGCTATATCTGCAACTGCATTACCAAACCGAAACGACTGTTCTAAGTACAATGCTTCAAGATCTAGGTTCTGTAAAATATCTTTCGCACCCCTAAAGCCATATATGCTTTGGTATGGATCTCCAACAAAAATAACTTTTGCTTTTTGACGTTTGAGTACGTCTAGTATTAATTGGTCACTATCTTGGCTTTCATCTACCATCACGTAATCAAAATCAAGTTGTGGTTTTTGCAGTACCCACCACTTGAGATAGTAATCGTGTGTAATACCATAATCACCGTTTGGATCAACTACATCATTCCAGATCATTTTCGCAATTGAAGTGATTTTATCTTCAAGAACGTCATTGCGCTTAATTGATGTTTGTTCTTTTAAAGCTATGTAAGCATGATCATTGGTAACAGTCTGATCCACTGTCATACAAAAATAACGTAATGTATTAAGGATAATCAGCGCTAATGTTAGATCGGTGAGTTGTCGGTTTTTCCCGTTGTACTGAAATCGAATGTTTTCAAGCTTAAACTTTTGAACAATATCTTTAGGAAGTAACGTAGGCTTGTTAATCTTATTTTTCAGCCAACCAGGTATATTTCTGTAAGCTAGAGAATGGAATGTAGAACATGTGACTGAATTCAGCCCATATTCAGCGAATTTTTGATTAGCTTCATCTGCCATCTTTTTATTAAATGATAGATATAGTCCAAGCTTACCTAGTTGTTGCAAAGCACTACTACAATGGATCAATGTCGTAGTCTTACCAGTACCAGCAAAAGCAATCAATTTAAAACTGGTTTTTAGTCGTGTTGCTTTATCAATTGCTCGTTGCTGTTCACTGGTAGGTTTTTGAGTAATTTTCTTCACAACCATTGCTTAATTTCGTGCTAAAAAAGAACTTGGTTTTTTGTTTTTCATTACAAGCACATCGCTTTCAACAATTTGCATCTGGCTTGCTAAAAAGTTAACTTGTTGCTTCAGTTCGTTTATATCGCTTTTTAGTTCAACTACTTGCACTTGCATCTCAAGGTTTGAATATTTGAGCTTGTTATTCTCAGTTTCTTTCTCTTTTAGTGCTGCCTGTAATCTTTTGATTTCCTGTTGGCTCTCTATGTTAGCCACATTAATATTGCTTTTGCTTTGAATATTTTGTGCTTGAGAAGATGTACTCTCAATTGCAACAGGTGTTGGCTTTGGTTGTACTGTGCCATTATATTTGGTTGTCTCTGAGATCTTATCCCATAGTGAATATGTGCGTAATGGCGCTGGTATATTTTGATTTGGTGTTGAAAAACTGGTGCGTAAAGCATTTGCACTGTCTTTAGATACAATGTCTCCAGAACTATTAATTTCAGTAAAGCCAGCATAAGCAAGTGAAACAACTGTTGAAACTGCTATTGCACCAATTACCTTAAAATAGTTTGATTTCTTCATTAGAATGCCCCTTTCAAGCGCTTATTTTTTGCCGTTTGATTTGATGATTTTCGAGTGATTGTGTTGTTTTCTAAATTGATAGAAACACCTACATTCATGACCTGATTTTTCTGTGGGTTGTATTGAATAAAGACCAGTTCTTTTGCATATTTCTTTGCGTGTGTTAAACGTTCAGCATGAATTTCATCAAGATTAAATCTGATTTGCATTCGCGATATATACAGCTTGAATAACTGATCATTTACTTCAGCTAAATTTAAAACTAAGCCTTTTTCATCTATAGAAGCAGACTCGAAAGTTAAATCATTTAAAAACCAATTTTCGGGTTGTATTAGTAAATAAAACTTTTCAACTTCGCTTGTGATTGCATATGAAAAACAAAACTCATTCACCTGATAGGTGCTTAAGCAAATGGTTTCATTGTTATAGCCACGTTTCATGTTTCGGTCATATGAGCTCAACCACCAAACTAAATAGTGTCGTGCTTCCAACTCTTTAACGGTTATTTGTGCTATTTCTGAGGCCTTTAGCTGTAATGCTTCAAGGTTTTCTATTCGTCTAGCTCTCATAGATAATTCACCTTATTTTTCTTGAAAGCATGAGTTATCAAAAGCCATTGAGTTAGGATCTAACCCCATGTTTTTAAGAGCCAAGGCTTTACCGTCAAGTTCAGGGTTATCAGATGTGCTTAGTTGTTGCGAACTTGTTTCTGAAGATGCATTTTTCGCATTAGTACCTGAACCTAAAAAGTAACCGCCTCCAGCAAAAACAACTACTGCAGCTACAATGCCCATAGCTGGCCAAGACGTTTTAAAACTAGAGAATCTATCTGCTAAAGATAAGCTGTATTTTTCTTCATTAGAACGTATAGGGCTGTCTGTAACATCAGCCTTATATTCATTTAGAGCTTGATGCCAAACTTCCTTTATGTAGCTCTGAAGTTCATATGTACTGAAACGAACCTTGCTTTTGTTTAAGTAATAGCATGGCTCACTAATAAGAATTTCTGTGTTTTCGTCAGACTTTAAGAAAACTTGTCCTCTAAACAAATTATTCTCGACCTGATCAAATCCTTTGATCGTTAATAGTAAATCCGTGGCCTTTGCATCTATATTGAAGATGCTCACCTGGCGATTTCTATCCGTATCTCCAGAAAGGTCAGAATCTAAAAACATAGACTCATTGTTTATCTTAGAGAAATAAGGTGAAAAGTTTCCGACAATCGATTGGAAAGCTTTCAATTGAGTTTTGTTCATCTCAATTCCCTCTTATTTGAAAATATAGTCAAGAGTGGCTGTTTCTGAAGTTCCTCTACGAGCTTCAACTTTTCCAGTCTTTTTATTTACAAAGATAGCAACTGGTACACCAGCAGTTAGTGGCTGTGGCTTTTGTCCAGCGCTACGAATTGCTTCTCGCTGTTCACGATCTTCTTTTGGCATTGCAACAATATCTTCGTGATAGAAGAAGATAGATTGAAGAGCGCCTAAGTGTTTATCCAACTCAGCAAGTTCCTGTGGTGTAGGAATCACTTTAATTGAGTTAATTTCTTCATCTGTTCCATTAAAGGTTTTATTAATAGTATCTTCAGATGGTTTACGAAGAATTCCAGCTGCTAATTGTTTTCCGTTTTCACTTTGGTTTAGAACTAAAGCTGGAATCCATTTAATAGTTGCACCGCTTTTAACGTATGAGCGAGAAAGGTTGAATGTTTCGTGACAATATTTACAGCGTGGATCGTAAATGATGTATACAGTGTTGTTATCATTCGCTTTCCCCTCTTTAAACCCTGAAAGCGTTTTTACAGCTTTAAAGACTGGATGATTGTATGCACTGGCCAAATTCCCAACGGAAGCTGTTGGTTGTTGTGCTGGTGTATTCATTTTTTTTGCAGTTAATTTAAGAGGCTCAGATATATTTTTTTTAGTAGCAGAATCCCAAGCTGTACCATGTAAGATGACTTTTTCATCGGATGTTGTAAAAAACACCGCATTTTTCCCATTAGGTGCCTCAAGAATCCAAGAAGTTAAACCTCCACTAAAGGGTTTAACTTCTTTTACTTTGCCCATTTTTTGCATCTTAGAAGTAAGGTCCTGAGATGGTGCAGCGTAAGTAGAGATTGTAATAATACTAATAGCGCAACTTGCTACTATTTTAGTGAAATTATTTAAAAGCATTTTAGAGTATTACCTTTTAAGCCATGTTTTAGCAGTATAGTTAAAATATGGTTTTAAAAAAATAGTTAAATAAAAAAGACCGGTGTTTTAATACCGGTCAATTATAACTTATAAGTTTAAGACTAAAACCCTTTTTGCTTATTTTTTTGTATTTCATCCTGTGGTATTTCTACGCTCACCATATCAAAAACATGATCGTCACTATACTTAAAATCATCTTTATCATTGTTTTTAGAGTTATAAGATCCGTTGTTTAATTCCTTGTCCGTAAACTCTACTACTCGAATAATACTGTTCACATCTTCAGCAGCTTTTTGTCTAGCTTCAGTCATGGCAAAACTCAATAATTCGTATTCAAAACCAACAAGGCCAATGTTAATGTCTGGCTCTTCTAATGGCTTCCCTAATTTCACCTCAATTAGATAATGCGAGATTGGACCTAAACCCTCACTAAACAAAGACGGTCTACCAATATTCTGTATGAATGCGTATGCAGTTCGATTGTATAGTTTTAACCAGCGTATATCTGTTGGTGGCATTACACCTAGTTGTCTTGCTGTTAATACAACCTCACACAAAATAGTTCTTACATATGCATGGTTTTTAAAAATCTTAGTAGCAACGGGATGTTTAATGTATTTGTGAATTCTTTTTCTAAGGAAATCAAAATTAAACCCTACAAGCTTACGATCGCCCTCAACATACTGATTTTCAATTGCAAACAATGGGTTGTTAGGTATATTTTTTGTGCAAATATCCCAATAGTAATTAATTAATGTTGTTGAATCTTTTTTGATTTTACGGAACTCTTCATCATCCATAGATTCATCGGTCGCACATGCTACTGGTAAATACAAAGCTAGCAAAATTGTATCAACATCGGATAAATACGATAATTCATCGGGTGATGTTTCTTTTGAATTATCAAGGGTTATCCAAAGATCCCCTAGTTGTTCACGTAAGACATTTAAAAACTTCTCTTCATCTATGATAGGTACTGTTTCACTTTTATCATTATATTCTTTCGTTACTCCGTTGATTGTAATGTTCACAAGGCGCTCTTTAGTTCCTGTAATTAATTCATGCCTATTTGCAAACTCATAAGTTGAATCTAGCGCTTTAAAATGACCATTGTTCGTATCATATTTTGACAAGTCTAATGGACCAAAAACCTGTAAGTGTCTTTGGTTTGGAATTTGTTCCTCTATGAACTCTTCTAGGTTCATGCTTTTGATAAAGCCCCGTGCTGGATGCTCGCTGTTGAAGCGGTCATAAGCTTTCTTTATCCAAGGTGTTGCCAGCAAAAATATTAATAAATTCCATGCTTGACTGGCTTTTGAAATTTGAAAAATAGTGACTTCGCTAAACTTATTTTGACAAAATAATGGAAGCCAATTGTTTGTTGGTTTACATAGGTGTTCTGTTGAATACACCAACTCACTTAGTAAAGGCACGTAGTTAAGCCCGATAGCTTTGAATATGCTATGTATCCACCATAGAGGAATAATTAAAATGCCTTTTGTGTATACTAAAAACCCTACAATTTGAGGTTTATAAGCAAACCATACAGCCAAAAAAGCCACTAAAACCATAACAACAGTAAATATATAAATATGATTCTCATGTACAAGCTTATCTTTTGGATCTGCCATTTTATAGCCTATTAATATGTGTATTGTTGGGTATTATATAGTTAATATTGGTTTTAATCTAATTCCCCTTAAACCTTTTAAGGATTTTAAGTCTGGTTTTAAGCTCTTGACTAAAGTGGCACTTAATACCTTTTAAAGCTTAAATCAGGTCAATCTCAACACTAAGCCAGTATTCTTGGTCAAATACTAAAAAGAATGAATAAGAAGCCCTCCCCTACTAGACATTTAAGTGGATTAACCGCCTATATAATAAATTTCTCTATAAATATTGTTGGTAGTCTTTTTATTGAATAGGGCACTCCCCTACTCAGCTAATATAGATCATTTTCAGTTGTGCATTTCACAACGTCTACCCATTTATTTAACTGTAAGTAGTAGTAAGCCCTCCCCTCTTCTTGGCAACTCCCTTTTTATCAGTCTGATAATGAATAAATCAACGATTTAGAATCGAAAAACCGTTATCAGCCTGATAATGAAAAAACCACGCCAAGGGATCTAAAGCAGTTATCAGTCTGATAATGAAAAAACCACGCCAAGGAATCTAAAGCTGTTATCAGTCTGATAATGAAAAAATCCACGACAAGGAATCTAAAGCTGTTATCAGTCTGATAATGAAAAACACATAAGATATGGACACATGTTAGGCATATAGATTGAAAAAGTTGAAATATATTAAAAATAAAGTGAAAAAGTATTTTAAATATTTTTCAAATATTGTATTGTTTGACTTTACTTGAAAGGTGATTGAAAAATGGAAAAGAACTCAGGAAAAACTTATATTTGTACAAGCATCCACTTTAAAGGTGGTGTGGGCAAAACAACATCTACGGTGAATTGTGCTGCTAAGCTTGGAAAATTAGGTTATACGGTTTTAGTAATCGACTTAGATAGCCAACGTAATGCAACAAAACATATTTCAAATGTTCCAGATATTAACGATATAGATGGCACTCTAAAAGATATTTTTGAAAACTATAAAACAATTAACATTCACGATGTTATACAAGGTCCAGATAAAACCAACTTTGAAAATGTGTCTTTGATTGCTTGTGCTAATAACATTCGTGATGTTGAAATCAATATTCAGCGTTCTAGTCCAGTTCCTAATGAAATTATTAGAAGTGTATTAAGAAAGATAAAAGGGGATTTCGACTTTATTTTGTTAGATTGTCCACCGCGAATGGAAACTCTAACTTTTAATGCTTTGTTAGCATCAAACAGTTTATTAATTCCATTACAGGGTGAATACAGTATTCAGGGTTTGGAAGATATACTTAACTCTATGGATGACTTAGAGACAAGCAATCCAGATTTAAAAATTCTATCGCCAGTACTAAACTTTTATAACAAGCGTAATACAGTGGATCTTACCTTGGCTGAAGATATTCGCAATGAATATGCTCAACCAAAATTGCAAGAAAAACTGGTAAATAAGGAATTAATCTGTATTCCAAATGCTACGGTTTTTAGTCAAGCATCATATGTTAAGTGTTCCGTATTTGATCTGGATGCTGGAAAAGAAACACCAGCAAAACAAGCAATTAATCAACTTGTAGATCTAATGGTTTCTGAATACAAAAAATTATAAGGTGCTGATATGAACTTTAAAGATAAAGTAAAAAGCATGAAAAAAACATCTGTTGCTAATGCAACAGGGAGTGATGCTCAAGTTACTGATGTAAAAGAAAATACAGTGACTCCAACTATAGAAGAGGGGAGTCTTAACCCACTAGCTAAGCGAGAAACAAAAAATATTGTTAGCGGATCTCATTTAGAATCAATCGACATTGATTTAATTGATCCATCACCTTATCAACCACGTATCATGAATAAACGTGTATATGAGAAGTTGCCAATTTTGGCTGCTGATATAGAAACTAATGGACAAATTAACCCGATTACAGTTCGACAGAAGGGTAATCGTTACGAGTTAATTGCTGGTGAGAGACGTTTTAGAGCAATTAAAGAGATTTTAAAGCTCAAGAGAATTACTGCTTTAGTTAAAACATCTATGAATGATGATAAAGCTGCTATAACAGCTTTATTGGATAATACTGCTAGACAAAATCTTTCAGATTTTGAAAGCATATTAAAAATCAAGCAATTATGTGAAGAGTTTGGTTATCCTTTTGAAAGTTATGAATTTGTTACTGAAAAATTTGCGATTGATAAGTCGAAGTATTTCCGTCTCAAATATATTCTAGACTTACCTGAGTTCATTTTGGACTCTTTGAACGAAGATCCTGAGCTAATTTCTGGATATATTGCTCAAGAAGTGAATACCGCAATAAATAAAGCTTTAGAAACTAAAACCGAAAAAGCAATTTTCGACTTGTTAAGACCAGAATGGGATAAATACGTTGAAGAATTTAAATCCACGGGCAAGCGTCATAAAGGATTTATAGCTATTTTGAGTGAAGAAGAAAAAGCGAATAAGGCGACTAAGCCTGAAAAAACTGAAGAAGCTACTACTGAAGAACAACCGAGTAAGATTAAATTCGATTTTAAGACAGATAAGGGCGTTAAATTTGGTTCTATGAGTTCTGAATGTGGTACCAAAGGTAAGAGTGTACTTAAGTTGCGAGTAGCCTTGGATGCAGATATTACAGAAGAGAAAGCTAGAAAAATTGAAGAGTTTTTTAAGAGCTTGAATGATTGAAGTTTCAAAACTTTGAATGAAAAAAACCGGCATTGCCGGTTTTTTTTATAATAGATCTGGATTAAAAGTCTGGTTAAGCCAATCCGAACTACTTGGATTGGTTACTGGTTTTGATTCAGATACGTTTTGACTTGGTTTAGCATTATTAATTTCGGACGTTTCGGTATTTTGAGATGTTTCAACGGTAGGGGAGTGGTCCTGAATGTTTTTATGTTCAGTATGTTTAGCTTCCTTTATCTTAACTGCTTTTTGAACAGGAACCTCCTTGCTCTTGATAGAATTAGTTACGGGCTTTTTAGGTGATTGTTCAATTTGCTCCTTACTACTTTCTGGTATTTGTATGGATATATGATCAAGATACTTTTTTTCAAGATATTCAATATCGTACACATAGTAAGCAGTATTAAACTTGGTGTATGTTTCAACACAAGTACTTAAGCCAAACCTTAATAGGAAAGAATTGACAGAATATAGGCTTGCCATATCCTCATTAACTTCATACAACTTATAAAGGTATGAAAGCTCAATTAGAACCGCTATACCAGCATGTAAAACAGCAGTTATGTAATTTCTACGAAGCTTTCCTTGAGGATGTTTTTTAATTGAATTAAATAGTTTTTGATTTGCATTTTTATCTATTTTCATTCGTACAGGCTGTGCAAACGTCTCGTCTATTTCATTTTGCACTGGCGCATTTAGAAAAATCTTCTGCTTGTCAGTACAAAAGATAAATCCTAAATACAGCAGACTTAAACTAAAAGCGTTTAAGTCTAGACCTGGTAGATTTCTATTAACACTACTAATCACATCAAGATCTTCTCTTGTTAAGTGAATTAATTGATAGGATAGTTGTATGTAGTTTGAATCTGTCATTTGATTTCTGCGTACATTTTATACATGTATTTAGCTAACTTATATAAACCTTTAGCATTGGCGTACTCTGGTGATTCAGCGATTCTTACGTTCGGTAAGTCGTACTTTTCTTTAATCTCTTTTTCAAGAAAAGCTGCACCGCCTCCACAAAATAATACTAATGCTAAATCATCGCCTCCACCGATCTGTTTAGAGATAAAGTTATTTAATTCGATCATGAATTCGTTTTTAGCTTGCTGAATTAAACCTGTAATATCTTTGGCTTGAGATCCTATACCATAAGTTCCAGATTTTAGTGCGAAATCTAGCCAGTTAGCGTTAACTGTTTTATAGCCAGATTCAAGAATTAAGCTAGTGATTCGTTCATAGATGGTAAGAATACCAAGGTTACGTGATGTAGAACGATGGCCATCAAGCATGTTTCCTCCATCTAATGTGACTACAATATCAGTGGTTTTACCGCCAATATCGATTACAGCACATTCAGAACTTATTAAAAGATCACTATCTTCTGAACCGTTTCCGTGTACATCAATAATCTCATTAAAATAAGCTGTTTGAGCTTCACATTTAACAATATGTCTTTTAATGATATTAAGCGGTTTACCAGCTTTATGATCTTTTAAGTTGAAGCAAACATCACCATTGAGTAGAAAATTAGTTTTCATATCAATAAGTGGCATGTTTTTGGTTTTTTCAGGTGTGTAATAGCGACTAACAGGAAGTGAAGTAGCGATTGCAAACGCTCTACCATCATATGTTCCGATATGGTCAATATAGGCCTTAATTGCCTGGTGTATTAGTGCCTTGTTATATTCAGATGTCGGGTATTCGTCTGTTCTGGTATCCAGAGGAACACTACTATTGATCTTCTTACCAACTGTATAAAAGTTTTCATTAACTTTAACCACATAATAGTCAGTAGAATCCTCTTCGCCAGTGAGGACTTTTCCTGAATAAGCAATACTAGGAATAGTCAGTTTGATTTCATTTCCATCTTGATCTAGACCAGCATAAAGCTTTGTACCGCCATGTCCATCATCAATACCTAGAACAATATAACGTTCTTCAATCGCTGGTTTTTCATTTTGAGTATTTTTCATAAGTTTACCTTTCAATTTTTCAAGATTTACAACGAGTAACGTCTTCTACCGCGTCTAGTGTATTTATTGCCCCCAAAAACTAAGCGTCTAAGAGCAGAGGGGATATAGCTGTATTTGTATTTAAATACTTTTTCAATAACCAATGTTGCTACTATCAAGCCGATGAAAAGCATAAGTTTGAACAAGGAAAACTTAATAACAACAGCTAGAAAAGGTATAAACAAATATCCGTTTAAACCGCCCCATAGGATTAGATTTAATCTAAATTGCGACCAGTGTGCATATTGATCATCCATATTCGCCTCTTAATAAATCAGTTTGTAATAGTAGTCTTCATGCAAACGACCAGCTTTGAGTAGATCGTCAGCTTGTTTCCTGAAACTCTTACTGATGTTTGGATCTGAACCATCAGAATTAATCATTAACTCTCGAATAAACTTCTGTTGAGCATGAATATCATCAATTAAAAGCAATTCTTCTTTCAGTTGAGGTGATAAAATTAAGTGTTCCCTTACAGCAAATACCTTGCCGTTCACATCTTTAACAAGACGTTGAGCAATCAATGTATAAACTGAACCAATAATGTCAGCTGCAGCCTGAAGATGTTCTTCATGCTTAAAGCGCTTCAACATACGTGGAATAATTTTGTCTACGGTGGTTGCGTGAACCGTTGCAAAAACAGGGTGGCCAGTTAAAGAAAGTTCTAGAGCTGCAGAAATTGTTTCTTTATCTCGCAATTCACCGATTTCAACTGCAGCAGGACGTCTACGCATCGCCTCTCTATTTGCATCCGCAAAAGTCTCGAAGTTATTGGGGATTTCGCTTTGACTAACAATACTGTGTGTGCTTTCAATTGCGTCATACTCGTATTCGATAGGCTCGTTGTGAGTCAAAATATTTCCACGAATATGAGTATTATTTTCCAACACATAGCGAATATTTGAAGCTAGTGTTGTACTTTTACCAGAACCAGTGATACCGCCAATGATGTAGCAACCATTGTGAGGTAGCGATCTTTTAATGAAATCTTCATCTAAACCCACTTTTGAAAAGTGAGGGGGAATGCCAGAAATTGTACGTAACGTTATCTGAAAAGAATCTCCAGATCCACGATACGAAGTTCGAGATACGTTCACACGAAAGTTATAACGAGTTTCCTTACCTGAAGCGTCTTTCTGCAGAATACGATATGCCTTATTAATAAACTTATTATTAATAAGGACTAAGTAGGCATTTTCATCAGCAATCGTTCTTAGGATGTGTAGAGCTTCATCACGATTGATAATACGGTGTGTTAACGAATATAACTCCAAGTCTTTCATCATTGTGATGGGGCGATCTGGACTAATGAAAATATCTGAAGCACCATGAGCTAATGCTTCATATAGAAGACTTTCAAATTCATCGCGACTTTTAAACCCTTGTTTCGGATCTTTGTATGTCGTTATGGCTGTTAATGTAGCCAAACCAAAACCACGGCTAGAATCGTAGTCTTTGCGAATGTCTTTGGTAGCTGTCAGAATCTTATTTTCAGATCCTTTAATCTTGTTAACATCAAATAATGCAGATTTTGCTTTTAATGTCGAAACCTTCATTTGCATTTAAAACTTCCAATTGAGTTAGCGAACTTAAGGTTCGCTAACAAGGTTAATTTTTGGAATTTGATAGCTAGGTGCAATTTGTTCAGGTTGGAGAATTGGTTTCCAAGTTTCAATATTTGAATTGAACTGCGGTAATTGTTGGATTTGAAGCAATTTCATATCAAGAGCAATAGTGTCTTGTGTAGAAGAAACAGCCAGTGATTGACTGCTAATTGCTGGCATTGATAACTTGCCCTCTAAAACAAACTTATGGAAAGTAACCATCCCCAAATAATCTCGTTTAAGACGATCTACTGCATCTTCAACAATATTTCGGCCCTCAACTAAACCCATTTCATAAGACTTAGCAGCAGTCTCTTTCCATATTTTTCGTTCTTGTTCGTTAGCTGGTAACATTTCTTTCGGAATGAAAGTCACGTAATCAACATTGCTATCAAGTGTAGGGAAAACAAGGTACTGACGCCAATCAGGTGCACGAGTACTGAAACGAGCTTGTTTCAAGATTTTATAAGTCTGCTTAGTCGTCTTGTACGACATGGCATTAGGTGTCTCAGTTACATCTTTTGATTCAATAATAACCGGGGGAACAACAACATCTTTGATCATGTAAGGTTTAAAGTTAAAGATTGTATCAAGGTTACGCTCTTGGCTTTTGATGACCTCACGAGCGTTGCTTAAATAAGTATTGATCCCTAACTTAATACCTTTTTGCTTAACTAATTCAAGCATGGCTTCATAACGAGCTTGCTGTTCAACATTACTAACATGAACTTCTAAAGAAGACTGGTTAGATGGGTTTAGTAGCTCTTGTAATGAAGCATTATTTGAGTAGTCCATAAAAACTCCAGATATGTATAAAAGGATTTAAAGGGTATTAGTTATAAGTCAATAAAATACTTTTATTTTGATGATCTAGAGTTATCGAAGCAGTATTTAAATATGCAGAAACATCGCGTAAAGCTTCTACACCAGTAAGACGCTTTTTATTAAAATTAACAATTGGAAGCTCATGAGTAGGACCAGCTTCTACAAAACGGTATCCGTATTGGCTAGAAATACTTTTAATTAAAGGTATTGGATCGCCTATGTAGTCGATATTTAAAAGGTCATGGTTGATGCTACCTTGTTTCTTCTGAACAGTTTGCATTTGAATTGCAGAAGAGTTCTTTAAGTTCTGTTGTGCAATTAAAGCCTCTTGAGATGCTTCAGATATAATAGATAAAGGGCTTACTACGTTTAATTGAGTTACATCACGACTAGCACACCCAGACATCATTAAACCAATTGCAAGAACGCTTAAAAGCTTTTTATTGTGCTTCATTTTTACTCCAGATTAAGTGGGTATAAAGACAAAATGATTTTAGTCTAAAAACTATTAAAATGCACTTTATTAATTATAAAAAATCCCTTAAAAGGTATAAAGCCGACTTTTAGGCACTCGCTTAAACCTAATTTATAAGCTTTAACGTATATCTAAGGGCGTTCTTCAGGCAGTCGTACCTGGCCTAAACAAGACAAATCTGTAAAAAATACTCTTTTTAAGTGCATTGTCTGTCCAAAACAATGCTTTTTTTTAGTAGTACTTATCTGAAATGGAAATACAACGTACTTTTTTCAATCAATTATAGAGAGTAAATGAGCTCTTATAGTTTGCTAGACGTCTTTTATATTCCTTTATAGTCTTATTCTTTCTTTTTATTATCTTTTCTATTCTTTTTTGTTCTTTTTTTAGAATATAATTTATACAGAAAATAACAAAGTACATTTATTCTTTTTTTAATTAAAATAATGTTAATACTGTAATTTATATTTTACAGTATAGAAGTATATTAATAAAGATGTATATATGCTTTTTTTAATTAATATTAAAAATATTATTGGTGATAATACAATTTATTTATAAGCCAGCTTCTTTAATATTAAATAAATTGATAAAAACTGTTTGAAAAAAAATGCATCTTGGTATATACCATTCCTAATTTGAAAGTTTAAAGACATTAAAACTGCTACTTATAAAAACCTACCTTATGGTTTAGTGCTGTACATCTTAAATATAAAGATTTGACACCTTAAACACCAATTAAACTGCAATAATGATAGGCTTAGATCGTATTTTTCCCTAAAAATTTAAGGCATCACAACTGGCAAAAGACTATTGAAACTATGCATATCAAGCACTTCACTGTAAAAAAGGTCCACTGTGTTTTTATGATTTCTCAACTTCATTTTTTTGATTTTTCCACTGTACTAACAAGAGAGGAGTCAAAAAAGACATTTGCATTTATTGGGCTTAAAAGTGAAAAACATTTTGCTTAAAGTGAAAAACGTTTTAACGAGTACTTTTAGAAAGGTGTTTAACGTTGTAGTATGTGCTCATGTTTTGCATGTGGATTAAGGGTGGTAGTGGTGAGCAGTTTTGAGAATCCTAATAGCTATCCAAAGACATTAAAAGAATACACAAGTCGTATAGAAGATTTTCCGTATTCTACTAAGACTAAATATGATATTGAGCTTAAGCAAAAGATTGATAAACATTTAGATAGTTCAGAGCTAGATTTAAAAATGTTATATGAAAACATATATTCTGAATTTAAAACTAAATCTGAAAATGGTTATTACGCGGAATCTACATTTAGAACATATCGTGCATATTTAGTGTATGGAATCGGTCTAAAGCTTAATGAGTTAAATAATGGCTCTATTAATGATGAAGATATAGATGCTGGTTTTGATGAATATTTTTTAGAAGAATTATATTTAAGAATCATTAACACAAAATATACAGCTAATAAGGACAAACCTAAGCGTACTTCTGAGCTGAAAACAAAGTACTTTGAACGCACGTTTTACAACTACTTGGTAAGAGAATTCGAGCATAAGAACGAGAGTAACACCAGGGTTAGTGAGTTTGATCGGATGATGGTTGCTTTTGTTGATGCCAATCTTGTTGTTGGATTGCGTCCTGTTGAGTGGTTTTCCGTTTCATTCTGTTGTGCAGTAAAAGGACCAAAACTGATCATGATTGTGGAAAATGGCAAGGCTACACATGGTCGGGCTAATGGACTTAAAAGGTATTTAATACTTGATGACCTTAAACATGAAGATCAAGAAAAGATATACCTTTATTGGAACTTGCTAAATAGGTATGTGAGAAAGGTATCTAGTTTAAATAAAAGTAGTGGCTATACCTTTGGATGGGATGAAAAACAGACTTTTATTAAAATACTGCAAGAGCGTTTACGTTTAAGTTATATCAATTACTTTAAGCTTAGAGGCAAGGTTTTAACTAATGAAGATCAACGACCTACTTTATACAGTACAAGGCATCAATGTATTGCAAATGCTAAGGTAAAGGGTATTGATAAGTTTGTGATAGCCGGTGCTTTTGGACATGCTGGTAAAGATACTGCTTCTAACTTTTATGGGCGAAAGTGGAGAGGCCATAGTGGTTTTAGTATAAAGCCTACTTTAGATTCTATTGAAAACGTTAATGGTAGCCATGAATTTGTTAAAACACTTTTAGCTAATAACCTAGATACCTTTTATTATTTTGATCTTAATATAGCAAATGAGTTTAATACCGACTATTATAAGGACGAATTAAAGTCGGGTTTAGTGATTGACTAAATGGATAACTCTAAAACTAATTTGACTACTTCAACATGGGGTTCTCCCTACGCTGAAGTATCAATAATAGGTAAAAGAAAATACGCAAGGCTTTTAAGAGTGTTGGTTAGTACGTTTGCCTCATTGTGTATTTTAACCGTTTTAACAACGCTTAGTTTTGTAGCTTTTAAACTCACCACAACAGATTTTGAATCTTTGGTTTTTGATGACGGCACACCAGTTAAGTGTGTGCTTAGCTCTAAATCAGATCGTCCAATTCCATCTGTTATATATCAGCCAGCGAAATAGGAGTGCTGTTGTGTCTAAAGACAAATCTAATGAAAACGCTGAAATAGGTTCTTGTGATCCTAGTCTTTGGCTCAGAAAACAGGTGGATGAAAAAGATAAGGAGATTGCAAAGTTAAGACGATGGCTTGTTTTCGTGTTTTTCGCTTTTATCGTGAGTGCTGTTCTTGCGATGATTATTTTTGCTGCCTTTAATGCATACCCAAAAGTCAAAGCTGTTCAAACAGTAGATAACTCGGTTATCTGTCCAATCGAAGCATCAAAAAACCCTCGCGTTACTGACGTTGTTATTTCTGAATTCGGTAAGAGTGCAATTCTTTCTGTCTACAACTTTGATTTCTTGAACTGGCGTGACGTTATTAACAATGCTGGTTCAATGTATTTCACTGAGGGCGGTAAAGATTCATTGATGAAGCAAATCGCTCAATCACAAACAGTTGGCACAATCGTACAAAACAACCTAACGATGCGAACTACTGCTACTGATGTTCCACAAATCGAAAACCGTGATTTACATGCTGCAGAACCTAGTTGGACTGTTCGTGTTCCTATCACTACTCAATTCTTCTTAGGTGACAAACAACCTAAAGAGACTCACCGCTTCATTGCGACAGTTACTATTGTTGAGCATCCACGTTCTTATCTGAACTACAACGGTATTGCTGTTAAGACAATTACGTTAACTCCAGCGCGTTAATTGGATGATACTTATGAAATTGAAAAAATTATCTTTGGCTCTTTTTGCTTCTACTGCATTAACTACAATAGTTAATGCTGCTGATATGCCTCCGAATACTTTTGCGGATGCTCAATCTCCTTTGGTTGCACCTGAGGTAGTTGATACAGCATCGGAAATTGACAGACAGGTTCACAATCTTGTTGGTTTGCAGTTCACACCTGAGCAAACAAAAATAGTTAAAGGACTTTTGTTGCAACAAAAACGAAGCCTTTCTAGTCCTTAT
The DNA here is from genome assembly GCF_048957595.1 of Acinetobacter sp. AS5. NCBI lineage: Bacteria > Pseudomonadati > Pseudomonadota > Gammaproteobacteria > Moraxellales > Moraxellaceae > Acinetobacter > Acinetobacter sp. AS5. Next base: position 66,377 of record NZ_JARDAL010000016.1, read on the forward strand.
GTAAATACGCCACAAGCGAAAACCCGTAGTTTGGGTATTTCATTAAACCCTGGTGAGGAACCGCCAGTAATTCGTTTAAGCGCTGGCATGCTATCTACTATTGTCTTTACCGATTCTTCAGGAAATCCATGGAACATTGAAAAGATTTCTTTGGACCGTGGACGTTTCTCAGATGGCTTAGGTGAGCAAAACGAAAAAGAGCCAGACGAAATCCCTGAAACTAACATCCTTTCAATCGAACCATTAGATCCAGCTGCTTTCGGAAACGTAACGGTCACATTAAAGGGATTGGGTGCTCCAGTAATTTTGATGTTAGCTACTGGCCAACGTGATTTAGATGTTCGTGTAGACGCACGTATACCTGGTCGAAGCCCAACAGCCAAAGCTATGTATTCAACAGGCAATCAAACATCGATTATTCCAGATGGTGTGAGTTTGCAATTTATGGATGGCTTAGCGCCTGAGGGTGCTGTTGAAATGCGAACCGATAGTCCTAATGTCCGTGCTTGGAAGTTTGGTGGCTATATATATGTGCGTAGTAACTTTGGTGTTATTCAACCAGCCTTTTTGAGTTCTTTCCGCGCTAACAACGGTATGAAGATCTTCCGTTATGAAGATTCTGAAGATCTGAAGTACATCACATTTTCAACGACTGGCGGTACACCTAAAACTGTTTACCTCGAAGACGCATTTTAAGTCATTAAGTGAGAATTAAAAATGGATTCAACGAACCAACAAAATAACCCGAATGACATTGAAGAGAATTCTAGTCGTAGCACTGAAGTAGGTACTACCGATGAAACTATTATTTCTGCAAACCAAGTTCATTCAGAAGAAGACCAACCTAAAAAACTGAAAAATACAAGTATTAAAACTGCTAACAAAAAACGTGTTTTTGCAGATACGCGCTTTCGCGTTGTTGCAATTATTGGTTTGGTAGTAGTTGGTGGATTAGGCTTTTTTATGTTTAACCCAATGGGGAAAAGTGACCAACTAGCTTTAGATAATCAGGTTGCTATTGCTACACCAGAAATCCAAGGACAGGGTACAAATGTTATCCCTCCTGAATATGTAGAATATGAACGTCAAAAACAAGCTGAAGAAGCTGCTCGAGCTGGCAAAAATGGTGAAAGCTATTTGCCCGAATTTAAAACAGTTGCAACACAAGATCCAAACGGCGATCTGAACGATCAGAATTCTATTACAGGTCCAAATGGGCAACCTGTAAACGGTTCTGCAACAGGTGGTACACCAAATATTACGCTTGAACTTGACCAGATGGCCAGAGCTAATATGGCAAATCAAGGTGGTGCATTACCTCAACCAACTAGCGGTGGTCTACCACAACAACCACAAACACAAAACGGTGCTAATCAAAACGCACCGATTTATCAAACTAACTACGCGCAACAATATGAACATGCTTCATCTGCTGCTAATGATGTTGCTAGTGTATATAGCCAACAAGCAGCTGCTTATGCAGAACGTAATGCTGCAACGCGTGAATTAAGTCAAACTGCTTTTGTTGATCAACTTGCTGCGTTTTCTAATACAAAGAACAAGGTCAACGGATATTCAACATATAAATATTCACACAACACTAAAGCATCGGAAGGGCAACAAAACCTTGGAAGCTTGAACGTTGCGAATACGACTAGCGAATCTACTAAAGGACTAGCAATCATTAAAGCTGGTACAACAATGAAAGCGCGTTTAGATACAGGTGTGAATACTGATAAAGGTAAAAACCTATTTGCTACTGTTATTGGCGGTAAATTTAACGGCGCAAAACTTATTGGTACTGTTGGTCTGAATACTGCGGATATTGAATTTAACTTTACCCGTATGTTGTTTAAGGGCGAAGAGTATGCAATCCAAGTACGAGCTTTAACTCTTGGAACAAAACAATCGGGCATGGCTGATAAAGTCCAAAAACACACTTTGCAAAAGCTTGGCGGTATGGTTACTGCTGGAATCTTTGAGGGTTACGGACAAGCCTATCAAAACATTGGTACAACCCAAATCACAAATACTGGCAATGTTGTAAGCACGAAGGAAGAGCCAAACGATAAAGAAATTGCCGGGAACATCATTGGTAACGTTGGTACGGAAATGGCGAACATGGCACGTACATCAACAGTTCGACCAACTACGTATATCGTTAACAGCGGAAAAGTATTTGAAGTCTTTTTTGATGCTGACGTAACAACACCGAAAAATAAGGGGTAAGCGAAATGTCTGATAATCAAATGACTGCTGAACAGGCAAAGAAAAATCTAAAAGATGCTGAAGGCAAACCCCAAAAAGGCGAAGGTCGTGCGAAGGGTGGTATTCCTCCAAAACTTCTTATTGTTATTGGTGTTATTGCCTTAATTATGATTGGTACTTTCTTTTGGATACAAATGAGTAAACCAAAAGACGTCAGCACGGCAGTTGCTCCAGAACAAACACCAGAATCCATTGATACTGTTGGTCAAGGCATTCAACAAACACAAGCAACATACAACCAAAATCAACAACCTTTAAAGGACAATAGTATTGCTGATGATACGGCGTTCATTGTTGATGAAAATATTGTGTTTAAAGATCCTACCACTGGTCAATACATGATTATGTACAAATCCATGTCGTATCCGATTGATTCTGATCTAGGAATAGAGGCAGTTAACTTCTATCAAAGTCAGGGTACGAATGCACTTATTTTATTACAACGTTTGAAAGAAAAAGAGCAAGCGCATGGGCAAGTACAAAACGGCGAACAAACTGCAGTTGCTCAATCAGAAACCATAATCAAAAATGAACAACTGAAAGCTGAAAATGACGATCTTAAAAACCTTGTTGAATTGCAAGAACAGGCAATTAAGGAATTAAAGACTAGTTTAATCAAAATAGCTAAAGACCAGACTAAGCAAAAGGCTTTAAGTACATCGGGATCTAAAACCTTATCAATTCCAAAAGGTGCAAAACGCTTGGATGCTTTTGCGGTTGTAGGCGATCGCGCTTGGATGACAGATTCTCAAAACCATACATATACAGTCTATGTAGGTCAGAAGATGCCAGACAATCGCACGGTCTATGCTGTTGACGAAAACGAACAAGCCATTTGGGTGAAATAAGGAAAATAGCGTGGATGCATTAGATATAGTTAAAGCGATATTAAACATATACGGTCCACTACTAAGCTTTATACGCATTTGCTTTGTTGTAACGGGGTTGGTGATTACTGGCACGGCGCTTTTTGACTTAGTGCAAGCATCATCACCTCAACAAAAGTTCTTTGGTCATGGAATGAAAGAGCCTACCACTGGTGGGGCATTGTTGAAGATTCTTATCGGTGGTGCTTTTGCATCACTTGGATATGACGGATATATCATTGGTGCACTAGGTTCTTCATTGTTTGGTGGTAATGGCATAGAACTTGTAACGGTACAAAGTTACTTGCCTAATGCTGGTGCTAATGATTTAGGTGCATATATCGTTACGGCGGTTGTAGGTTTTACGCAACTGGTAGGGATTATAGCGGTAGCTCGTGGCTTATATGGTTTTGTAGAGAAAATTGATGCTCAAGGCAATGCGACATACCGCAAAGCATGGGTTTTAATTATAACAGGTGTATTATGCGTATACGTTCAGGACGTACACGATGTCTTTGTTAATACCTTTGGAACACAAATAGGAGGAACCTTTTTTACAATATTTTAAACAATCTTCTTAAAATAGGGTGAGAGTTTCTTAAAAACCTTGTATAAGATATTGAAGATATTTAACGAGAAGTTTAAAATTAAGCAACTTAAAGCAATAGGGTTTTAAGAATGTTTAATTACAGTGCGGAGATTAGCTCCCGTATATTAAATAAAAGGAAAATGACAATGGTATCATTAGTAAAACACTCAGTTCGCACTGTAAAAGCGACTGCATTCCGCGCAAAAGTAATGTTTTTAGCTTTTGTTTCTGCATTAATGGGTCAAGTTGCATATGCAAACACTGGCACATGGAACCCAGGTGGTACAGCTTACGGAAAACACGCTGCTGGTTCTGATGCGAATGAAATCTTAGGCCGTGGTGAAACATTAGGTCAAAACGTTTATAAATTCTTAATCGTAGTGTTCATGGTGCTTGGTTTAGGCTTAGTTGGTACTGGTTTGTATATGATGTATACATCAGAAGAAGATCAACAAAAGAAAAAGAAAACTGCTTGGATCTGTATTGGTGTGGGTGGTGCGTTATCAATCGTAGGCTTCATCATGTTCTCTGCTGCGAACACTATTACTGGTAAAGCGTAATACAATAATAAATAAGTTTAAAAGCGTGGCTTAGGCTGCGCTTTTTTTATTTTAAAAATAGTATATACATGTTTTAATTAGACCTTACTTAATAGTATTAAGGGGTTTAAGTGAAACATATAAACCGTAAGTTTGGTATTTTAAGACCTATTAACGGCGTAAACGACAAGCAAGAGATACGTCAAGATAAAACTATCCATGATGGTTTTAAAACCAATGAGACAATAAAGCAAATAATGTCTTCACAACCAGCTAAATGCTATTTTTGTGATTTCTATGACGAATACTTTTTAGAGCCACATCACTTAGACGGCGATCATAGCAACCATACGGCTGAGAACATTGTAGCGGTCTGTACGCTATGCCATGCACAAAACCACATCTTTGCACTATCACTGGAAAAGAAAGCTGAAATATGCGTATTGAGTACGAACATACCTCAAGAGATCTTTAATCAATATCAACGTGCATTACTGGTGTTATCGCATAAGTCTGACAACCAAGATCCTGAGCTTGCTAAGTTCGCACGGCGACATCGCCAAAGCTTGCTTGTAGAGCCGTTAAAGCGCCATCAACGCCCTAATCCTACAAAGATGTCTGAAGCAGAATACGCACGTAATATGTTTGAGGATATACAGGCGTTTAATGCGATTAAGACACGAGCCCAAAGCATTGATACCCAACTGTACTTCACGGACATTAAGTTCAACACAATGGCTGAATATGAAGAAGCCAAGCAAGAAGATATGTTGGTAGCGAACGTTGATTACGTAGACCAGCTCCGCAAGTACAAAGAGTGGTATTTGAATGCCATCAAAGAGAACAAAAACTTTTCTTTGTATCAACTCGCAAAAGCTTTGGAAAAGGTATCAGACGAAGCATACGAGAGCTTTAATCTGCCAAACCACTACATAGTATTTTCCCCGAATATCTTTACTGACGAGCAGTATGAGTACTACCAAACACTAGATGTATTTAAGGGTTTGGGTGATAAGTGAGCTCACAAAAATGACAGAATGCTTAGCAGATACCGAATACATAGATATGAGCTTAGAAGAGGTTATATCGGGCATAGTGTTACAGCCATTTAAGCCTGACATAGTGAATGATATAGCGGTATTGGATAGCGTATTTGAGACGGACATATTGAATGATGAATACTCATTTATTGGTCCATACATCTACAAATATTGGGAACTTGGGATAGATGCACTACCAAAGGAAACGCACGATCAGCTATCGATATTTCGCTTATGCGTTATAGGTACTGAGGCTTTCAACTTCCTGAACGATTTGTATATACCAACGACACGGGACACTGGCCATACATCTAACACGCTATTGCTACTCCATGTTGTACATATAGCGATAGGGAATCAGACAACAACTGGTGAAGACACAACGGGGCATTTTCAAGATCCACTGATTAAAGCGCTACTGTTGATGAATATCCCCGTTAACAGCGATTGTTTGCTGTTGGATGACACTTTGGTACACCTAAACAAAATAACGGCGCTGAGTGGCTTAGACGTTGAAATACAGGTTAAGCAAAGTGTGAGTGTGAAGCATAAGAAATTACTGAGCACCAACTTTGGATTTGACAATCCATTATCAATTATAAGCGTTTTGGAACAAAAGAAACTGTCTGAAGAACTGACACGCTACTTTCCGATGATACACCTACCAACGTCCGTAGAAGATGCGACAAACCAGATAGATACGGGCAACTTAAAAATGAGTTCGCTGCAATCTTTTTGTATATACCAAAACTTAAAGCTATCGGTGTCTAAAGTTTTCCACGAACAGGGCTTATACCAGAACAAAGAGATCTACATAGAGCTTGATAAGGTTCACTTCCAACTTAAAAATACAGGTTCCTTAAACTTCAAGGTGGGTACTTTAGGGGAAAGCCAAGAGGTTTTAGAAACGGCGTTTTGGCAACTGCTTAATAAGGGTTTAGTGTTTGACCTAAATAGTTTTAAGAAGTATGTCGAATTAAAAGAGGACGAAACCGTTAAAACTGATGTATTTACTAATTCAAAAAATGATAATATCCCTTTTAACAGTACCTTCTATGAGCTTTTATTAAGGTTGGTTTTAGATACAAGCTTAAAACCCTCTGTTAAAAGTCTTGAGGTCGCAATTCAAAAAAAGGATTTCGACAGTGCGATTAACGTTTTAAGAGAATTACCGTTTTTTAGTGCTTAATGCTTAAAGACATGTCTAATCAAAGATAGACGTAGAAAGGTGAATTAATAAAGGTGTTTAAATGAGTAAGAAGAAAGCTGAGAAGTCTGGTTATAATAAGACTGGTTACTCCAAGATTGAAATTATATTGATGTTATTCCTACAAAGCATGAAAGCTGACGTAGAGGATTATTGCGATTTAGAAACAGTATCGGACGAACATACGTTTGTCACAAAAACTGGTGCAATGATTACGATCATCGAATATAAGGGGATTAAGAGTTTAATTAGTGGTGATGCATTCAGCCGTCAAATTGGTTTGATGACGAGCAACATGCGTAACTACTTCAAAGACCGTGGACATACGATTCATCTAGCGTTCAAAGTAGACCATGAGACGCCATACGCCATTCATGACTTGAACGCCATGCAAAAGGCGACCACGGCGCGTTGTGCGATGAATCTAGACATCATCATTGATGAAATGACAGAAACCATTTCAGGCGGTGTATTTAACGAAAGCTGTTATATCGCTTTAATCTCTGAGCCAACCTTACTATCGCCAATCGATAAAGCTCAAGACTCAAAAAACCGTAAAAAGCTACTGTCGCAAATTACAATGCCAAGTACGGTCAATGCTCAAGACATGCTTAAATCATCGGACAGCTTATACGTACACCATGAGTCTTTTGTCTCACAATTCTTAAACTCACTCTCAACTGAAGAATTTCCAGCAATCTATGAAGTATTGAATGTTATTGAAGCTGGTCTAACGATTAAAAAACAAATTGCCTCACATTCAACTTCAGATGACTTCACCTTGTCTGTGCCGATGTTGAATACACGCTTACCGATGCGTTGGAAAGAAATACCATCAGAACATGATGCGTCACACGTTTTGTATCAACCGATCTCAGAACAACTCATGACGAATGCGATCTTACCTGGTACAAGTCAAGGTTCATTCTATCCAGTGGGAAGTGTTATCACTGACGGCGTTGTATATGCGCCATTGATGGTAGATATATATCCAGCTAAGACGAATACGTTTGAAACGCTATTCCGCTTACTACACCAGGCCAAAACGCACGACACTAACGGTAACATCCGTTCTATCCCATATGCGGTGAGTTACTGTATTACTGGTGATGGTATGGCTGGAACCATGATGAAACGCACGTTATCAAGCGTTATTCACTTTATGACGGCACAAAACAAAGCCATTCGTAATGCTGGTAACATTTTGATGGCCACTAAAAATGACCTAGATCAAGTAGACACTGTTGCTGGTCTGCAAATGACCATGATGACATGGGCACCGAATACCGAAGATGGTGTAAACATTCTTGTAGGACGGCGCCAAAAGCTTTGGAAGAGTTTTGAAGCGTGGGGCGGTGCAAAAGTCATGGAACAGGCTGGCGATCCTATTTTGACTTGGGCATCACATATACCGGGCTTGATGGTACGTAATCACGCACCTATTTCACCAGCACCGTTGTTTGATGTGTTCTACATGTTACCGCTGACACGTATTAACTCACCATTCCATAAAGGGCATCAGCTCAACAAAACCTTAGACGGTAAACTGATTATTCTTGATTCGTTCTCAAATGAAGTGACTGTATGGACGACTATTAACATTGGTAAACCGGGTACGGGTAAATCGGTCACAATGAACAAAGGCATGCTTGAGGACATCATGATGCCTGGTAACGAACGTATCCCGTTGACCTATATTGTCGATGTGGGTGAGTCAAGCCGTGGGTTAGTAGAAACAGTGCAAGATTCATTGCCTGAAGAGCTACGTCACTATGCCATCTATAAGCGTATTAAAAACTCAAAAGAAGAAGCGATTAATCCGCTTGAATTCAGTATGGGCTTACGCTACCCGTTGAACTACGAAATGCGTCAAATGACAGCGTTTTTAAGTTCATTGGTAACACCGCCTGAATTGAAAGGGCAACCAGCCAAAAACACTTCTGACGTTATTGGTGCGGTCCTACGCCGTACATTCTATTTTGCTGATGATACGAATGCTGATCATAAAGCACGTAAGTACATGCGCTTTGCAGATCCAGAACTAGATCGCATCATGGAAAAACACGGACTGATTGAGCCACATTCTGAACAAGGTAAGGATATTTCTTATTACGCTCTACGTGATCTTTTCCATTCAATGAATGAGATCCGTGGACGCACGTTGGCTCACCGTTACGCAATGCCGACTATTGGCGATATGATTGAAACACTTTCTGATTCATCAATTTTAGATGTTTGGAGTGATGTTCATATTGATAATGAACGAGCACTGGACTTTTTGGCGCATCAGATTATGGCTGCACAAAATACCTATCCAGCATTCTTCTATCACACCAACTTTGACATTGGTAACGCTCGTGTAGCTTCTATCGACTTAAACGAAGTTGCGACATCATCAGATCCTAAAACTACATCGCTATTCTTCCAGATTGTACGGATGTTCATTAAACGTAAGTTCGCCGTGAGCCGTGACGATATTCCAAAATTCCCACAAGCTTATCGTGAATATGCAACCCAACTGATTAATGAGCTTCTTGAAGACCGCAAAATTATGTCTTATGACGAATTGCACGTTGCGAAAGGCGATCCAATCCTATTAGAAGAATTGGCTGAAGACGCACGTACATTGCGTAAATGGGGTGCTCGTCTTAACTTGGCATCTCACAAAGTAGAAGACTTTAAAGACTTGGTGGGCTTTGCTACGGCGTATGTGATTGTCGATCCTGGTACACGCGAATCTCGTGAAGCTATTCGTGACAGCATCGGTCTAACTCAACTAGAAATGGATGCGCTTGGTTCAGGTAACGTAGGTTTCTCAGATCAAGGCTTAACGTACTTCAGTAAAATTAAACTCGAAAAAATGGAATGTTCGGGCTTATATACCGTTTCACTTGGTCCAATCCTTTTATGGTCACTCAGTACACATCCCGATGAACGTGCGCTCCGTAACTACACGTATGACCTTATCGGTGAACGTGGTAAGGCGTTGAAGGTCCTTGCACAATTCTATCCAAAAGGTGCGAAGAACCAGATTAAGACACGGCGTACCATGATTGAGAAAAATGCCAAAAATAAAGGCACGGACTTTGACGAAAACAAAGCAACTGCTTCAGTGATTTCTACCATGGCACAAGAGATGGTTGTTGAATATCAACGCTATGAACTTGAGCAAAACATGAAGAAAAAATTACTGAACCAACGTAAGTCTGAAGCTGTTTCTTCTTAACTCCAATCAGCTATATAGATTTGCGTTAATTGGTATATACATTGAAGTGCTTGGATATGGGTAAGGTCGTTAAACAACGACTTTGCCTATTATCCTGAAGATAAAAGAGTAGGTCGCAAAGTATGGCTTCTACACAAAAATACGGCACACAAACAAAGTTCAGACCTAGTTCGCTTAAGCGTGATACACGATCAGGCTTAGAGAAAATCCATTTAAAACTTACAGCGCCAGACGGCGCTAATTATTTGGTTGGCGTTCTTGGTGCTATTGCAGTTATTTTGTTTGTTGTTCCGTTTGGCGGTGAGATATTTATAGGGATCGCGTATTACCTATTAAAACGCTACACACATCCGAATGATTACTTTTTTGAGTGGCCATTCCGTGCGCCGTTGCATTCAAACTCACTGGATGCGTCAACTGACATTACATCACGCGTAAAAGATGACGTACTGGACAATCCAAAAGCCTTTTTGGAATACGCACGTACCAATCGCGATAAGCTACAAGGTGAGGGTGTGACTTACCTTGGTCGTTGCCGTGAAACTGGTCTACCTGTTTATGCATCCAACTCCGATGACCGTACACATCAAATTGTGTTAGGTACTACGGGTTCGGGTAAAACAGAATACATGCTAGGTAACTGTGCCAACCAGTACGTACAAAACTCAGGTTATATCTTTGTAGACGCAAAAGGTGATACCAAGGCTCAACAAGACCACTATCGTTTATGTAACCGCTTTGGGCGTAATGAGGATCTATTAACGATCAACTTCATTACCTCAGGTCGTAACATGCTACGTGCACAAACCGACAAGATGACCAACTCAATGAACCAAATGAGCAACACCAGCTCAGGGATGTTGATTGAATTCTTGATCAACTTGCTTGATGACTCAGGCGGTGGCGGTGGTGACATGTGGAAAGGTCGTGCGATGGCCTTTATCGCTGCACTTACACGAGTTTTGGTCTATCTACGTGACAATGGCTTCATTCAGCTTTCACCAAAAGTATTCACGCAATACATGGAACTTGAAGCACTTGAAGAATTGGTATTTTGTCATAACGATAAATACGGGATTGACTTTGAACGTGTGGCTGAACAGCTTCAAGGCTACCTCGTTTCATTACCTGGTTATTCAAGCAACCCTAAAAAGTTAAAGAAACAAGAAACCAAAACCCGTGAGCAACACGGTTATATCACCATGCAGTTAACCAAGGCGATTAACGACTTGACGTTTAACTATGGTCACATCTTTGGTGTAGAGCATGGCGGTGATATTGATATTTTTGACGTTGTACTTAACCGCCGTATCTTAACTGTGCCATTACCAGCTCTTGAGCGTTCACCAGACTCACTCAAAATGCTCGGAAAATTAATCATTGGCTCAATTAAACAAATGATGGCTGGCTCCCTTGGTAACAAAATGGAAGGTTTACGCCGTGCCATTATTGACGCACGACCAACCAACGCCACTACTTCATTTAAGCTATTTTTGGACGAATGGGGCTACATCGTTATTGTCGGTGCTTCGGTTTTACCAGCTCAGGCACGTTCGCTTAACTTCTCTATTACGTTCGGTGCTCAAACATTTGAAGATATTGAACGTGGATCTAAAGAGGAAGCAGCTGCTACATGGGGTAACACGACCGTTAAAGCCATTGGACGTACTACTTCGGGTGCTGAAAGTACAACATACAAATTGGTTGATGGTTTTGCTGGTGAAGAGTGGCAAGGTAAAGTTAACTCAATCAATATGTATCAAGGTCTAGTATTCAACCGTTCGGTACCACAAACAGAAGTCCAGTTCGCCAAAGAAAAACGTGTGACAATTGAACAAATTGCCGGACAGCACAACGGCGAATTTACTTTGCTCATATCAACTAAAGGGGAAGGTGGTAAAACTTCAGACGTTAAAATCGTATCAATGTTGGCGTTCTATGTGGCTGGTGATCAACCCAAGTACTTACGCTTAAATGACCTTTGCCCAATCTTCAATATCCAAAAATCTGAAATCTACGATCCTACTTTAAAAATTGAAGACTTCATTCATGAGATTGAGGAAAAACACACGCTACTGACAGACAACAATTCATCTGCCAATGTCACGGCGCTTGGTGATTTTGAGATCTGCAGAAAGCTCAATAACACCTTGTACGAAAACAACAACACGGTAAAAGACTTTACTCAAGATTTTGTACATCAGATTCTTGAAGCAAGACGTCTTGAATCCATCACACCTGAAGGGATGGCACCTGGTCAAAGAACAGTAATGTCTTCGTCCACGGCGAAAGGTGAAATCTCCAAAGAACAAAAACACCGTGAAAGTATTGTTTCAGCACAAAAAGAAGCAAGTGATAAAGACCAGACTATTGAGAACCGAAAACAGTTGCAGTACTTCGGTAGGGGTTCTGATATTTCACCTCAAGTAGAAGCTGGTGCTTACAACAATGCGGATCTTGATGCTGAATTTAATATCTATGGTGAACGTATAAGCGAACCTGAACAGGCTCAACAGGAAAGTGATGCTGAAACTGTGACTCGCGCCGTTATCACACCAATGAACCTAGACAGCTACTATGATGAATTGAAAGAGATCCTAACAGGATATGACTTAACCGTTGCGCCAATTACTGAATATCAGCTTGTTCAGATACCACGCCATGTAAAACCTGAAGATCAGACACAATACATTGCGGAAAACAAAGCCAGTCTTGATCAAGCCATCTCACATAGCACTCAAAATGAAATGGAATTCGTAGAACAACAGTATGCAGCTAAGTTTGAAAAAGCTTTGATGAAAAACCCGTTCTCGCACGAATGCGTTACTTTTGAAAAATTGTTGGTGATACTTGGTTCAAAAGGTTCTTCAGCTTCATTACGATCAGGCATTACAATCAAAAAAAAGGATGACTAAACGCATCCATGTAGAAGACATAAGGCTGGTTATCCAGCCTTTAGTTTTTTTGGGTGAGCTGTTTGTACTTAATACGCCTTAATTCATCACTCGGCATGTATTGGGCTATTTCATATTCGCTCTTATACGGCGTTTCATTGAATATGGCCAATAACAACAACTGCGACAGCGGAATGGCTTCAGGCACCATCATTTCGATTAAGCGAAACTTTTCAGACGCATTCACATCAAATGCAACCAATAGCGCCGTATATGGAATGTGGCGATCTGCAAGTGATAAATCGGGGTAAATAGGTTGGTCCTAGTGCTAACGTTTGAAAGTCATACATATTCAAGCAAGAGATAGCTTTAGGTACATTGGATAGGTTCACGGCGTAAGATTCAATGTTTGAACACATATTGGCATCCAGTTTGGTTTTAACCCTAGTTTAGATGCATTTTAATATAATAACTTAGTTTTAACGTGCGTATTCTTAAACATAACTAAACCACTTCTTAAAACCTTGTTTTGTTTTAGGCTTAATCAGTATATACCATTTCATAAAAAGTTTAATGAACTGTGTTTTACCCTTTACAATCCTTAATACATCAATTAAATTGCCCTTAAATCACATCCAATATACAGGATATAGGCAATGACTAAAGAACAGCTAGACAACTTACAAACACTTGGAATGACTGACTATAAAACACGTTTACACGTTAAAGGTGTGCGAATTGTTGAAGTGCAACAGTACTCAAAGTCTGTCGATAACAACGCCGTACAACCACTTGCAACTAATACCACTCAACCGCAATTCTTAAATTAATTTTCCAAAAAAATACTTATAAGCACTTTCTGTATTAATATATCTTTATTAGTTTTAATAAAGCATTAATCAATGGAGTGCTTAAAATGTTAGACACTTTACTTTCGGTATTTTCACCAAAACATAAGCTTTATAAGAATCTCAAGCTAAAACCCTTTATTGATACCCGTTTAGTCAATTCTGACAGCATCGCCACGACCGATGTTTTCCCTTTTCATCAAATCAAAGATTCTCTTTGTATGACTGGTATATCTCCTACTAATTTTGTACCAGGCAAAAACATTGTTTTGAATCCACATGCCAAAGATAACGATTCCATCAGCTACCTTGGTCAAGATACGCAAAATCATAAGCCGTTCTACATCTCTCCCTTTGCTGAAGAATTGGCTGAAGTATTTAACCCGATTTTTTCAGAAACCATTCATCTTGAAACACCATGCTTACTTGACCTATCTGAAATTGGGGGCTTCTCAAATTCCAAGTCGGATTTAAGCCAGTACCGTAGCATTGATGATTTTGTAAAAAACGCATGCCCTGATTACATTAGTGATGTGAGTATGGAAAATTTAGAACGAATGTTGTTATGGCCAGAAATCCGTTTATTGAACTCTCCAGATACAACCACTGATCATTTTTTTATCTATGGCTGGAGTCCTAAGATTTTTGTTCAAAATGCTGGTGGATCACATCACATGGCTGCTGCACATTACTTGGCTAAGAAACTGAGCCAATGTGTGCCGATTCAAGGCAAAGTAAGTTTGAATCTAATCTCAAGTAAAGCACTTCAAAACTTTGATTCAAAATACGCTGCGTTCGCCGTTCCAGATGATGCATTGATTGATATGGGGAATGATTTATCAGAATCAGGGCTTGAATATCAGCTGGTGTTTTTCCGTGAACGTGAAGTTAATTTTATCTTCTTCAAAAAGAATGATCAGAATGCCCGTGTTATTTCGCTATTCAACAATCTGTATGCTTCATTGAATGGTGCATTAAAGTCAGCGGTTCAAGCGCAATTCAAAAATGAAGCACTACTCACCATCATGAGTGCTAACCTCTCTGATACATCAGAAGATCAATTCTTTAGCACACGACCTCACTTGGCTGAGATCTACAATCACGTTCAAAACGAAATTTGTTTGAGTGGTCCTAAACCGACTAGCCCGACAATCTAAGGGGTAGGGAATATGGATCACCAATCATCAACTACACCACATGCACTCATTCTCGGTCTGACACTTGAACAGGCCATTTCTGTTTTAGCAAAGAAACCCGTTGATGCTACCCACTACAACTATCTTGAAGATGACGAGTACAACACCTACGTCATGATGAAACCTGAGTGGACTAGCCTCAACAAACACGCCTACCTACATGTAGATGGCTTAACCCATGAGCGTAAATGGATGTTTATGCCGAATGCTTTAGGTGAGTACAACTTGATAGAGGGCTGTATTGACCTGTTTGAACTTAACCAGGCCATCGAACAGCAATATCTTGTGTTTGAACAATTCCTGAATAGCCACGGCACACCGTTCCGCAAAGTTGGTGAGAAGTTTTCTTTTGTCACACAACTGCTCTTTGATGCATGGGTGATAGATCCAGAACGTGCGATTCAAAAACTTCATGAGATGAAGGAAACAAAAATCTCATTACAAGTGCCTTTGCTTCATGGGGATAGTCAGCATGATTGATACGCAAAATACTTATGCAGTAGGTGATTACATTGTTCAGCGAAACATGAACAAATTGCTCTAGATCAACCGAATCACCACTCGCCATTTGTACGTGGACCTAATCAATCCGCACGGTTCCACTTTTTACGGATGCATCGCATATGCCAAGCGTACCATCCGTTTAGCCACTTCAACTGAAATTGAATTACGGACGGTGAATAACAATGAACATGAATGAAAACATTGCTTCAGAAATTGAAGCTCGTAGCGCTTTTGAAAATAAATACGGCGTGGTCGGTAGTCTGTTGGCCAGTGGCAATTATTCTTCTTGGGTGCATCAGGCGAAATGGGAAGCTTTTCGTGATGGTTGGATGCAAAGTGAAGTAGAAACAAAAAAATCTATCTATCAAATGCAAACACCAGCCATCAGCGATGACCAATTGGAAGTGGAAAAATTACTGCAGTTGCTCGATGACTTTTGGAATAAGAAATGGGGCGATTGGAAATCATCTGCAGATATGGTGGCGCAAGGTGAGGCAAATGCCTATGAACATGCGAGAGGATTGCTTGAAACGGCGATAAAACAAGATGAAGCCACATGCCAGTGGTTACGCAATCAATTGGCAACGATTCAAACTGAATTGGA
>NZ_JARDAL010000017.1:0-80449 GCF_048957595.1 Acinetobacter sp. AS5
TTACTCGTTAAAGTTGACCCTAAATATACAAGTCAGACTTGTAGTTCATGTGGTCACGTTGCAAAAGAAAATAGGCTTACTCAAGCAAACTTTAGTTGTGTCGAGTGTAGCTTTGGCGAGAATGCAGATATTAATGCTTCTCGCAATATTTTGGCGGTAGGACATACCGTTTTGTCTGTGGAGGGTGGATGCGGTAAAGGTCGCCTTGCGAAGCAGAAAGCAAGTGAAATCCGTGAGGAAGTCACCTAAGAGCTTTTACTTTTAGAATCCCCCACTTGAACATCGTGAAAGTGGTGGGAGTATGTCAAAACTAAGCAGAATGTTTCAGGGGAAGAGTTGAGTGATGAATGCGGCACAATTGCAGAAAACCTTAAGAGCTAGCCAATATACCGAACAGGTATTGGCCAATCACCAGAGTTTACTGGAACAGGATTATGCAATTGATCAGTTTCAAGGCTCACTCAGTCGGGAATATATTGATCAGCTGGTGCAGCACTGCATCCTGAATATAAGCGATGAAGCAACGTGGATGCGCGCAATGCGTATTCTGCGGGCTCGTTTGATGTTTCGCTGGATCTGGCAGGATGCCAATCAACTCACCGATGTTATTACCCTCACTCAAGAACTCTCCGATTTTGCCGATGCCTGCATCTGTGCGGCGAAAGATTTTGCCCGTATTCCGGTCGCTGCCAAGTATGGCCAGCCGATTGGCTATAACGGAAAAGTCCAGGATCTGATTGTCATCGCGATGGGCAAACTCGGCGCCCAAGAACTCAATCTTTCCAGTGATATCGACTTGATTTTTGCCTTCGATGAGCAGGGTGAAACCGATGGGCGCAAATGTATTGATGTGCAGCAGTTTTGCATCCTGTGGGGACAGAAACTGATTCATTTGCTGGATCAGATCACGGCGGATGGTTTTGTATTCCGGGTGGATATGCGCCTCCGTCCCTGGGGCGATGGTTCGGCGCTGGCCATTAGCCACGCGGCCTTGGAAAAATATCTGAGCCAGCATGGGCGTGAATGGGAGCGTTATGCCTGGATTAAAGCGCGTATTGTCAATCCAAGTCCGGAAGGCGATGAGCTGCTGGAGATGACCCGTCCATTTGTATTTCGCAAGTACGTCGATTACAGCGCTTTTGAAGCCATGCGCGAAATGAAAGCTATGATCGAGCGCGAAGTACAGCGCCGTAATATTGAAGATGATATCAAGCTCGGAGCCGGTGGCATTCGCGAAGTCGAGTTTATCGTGCAGGTGTTTCAGTTGATTTACGGCGGCGCCAAACTTGAATTGCAGGATCGGCAGTGTCTGGTGAATCTGAATCATCTGGATGATGCCGAGTTGCTGGATGAACAGGCGGTGCAGGATCTGGAAAATGCCTATTTATTCCTGCGCCGGGTTGAGCACGCGATTCAGGCACTGAATGATCAGCAAACGCAATCACTACCGACAGAGCCAGAGTTAAGGGCGCGTATAACGGACACACTTGGTTTTGCGGATTGGGACAGCTTTATGGCATATCTCAATGAAAAGCGTGACAAAGTGATGTATCAGTTTGATCATTTAATCAAGGAAAATGGTCCTGACACCTTGGTTGAAAGTTTTTCCCAGTTGGAAAAGAAACTCAAAGAAGTTTTGGACGAGAATGCAAAGAATCTTGTCTATGAGTTTTGGAATGGGCATGCCTTAAAAAAATTACCAGCCAAAGCAGTGCAGCGTTTAAAAGCTTTTTGGCCACATTTAATTGAAGCCGTTTTACAGTCAAATGATCCTCAGGTGGCGTTGGTACGCTTAATGCCCCTAGTTGAATCAGTGATGCGCCGTACGGTATATCTGGTGATGTTAATTGAGAGTAAGGGGGCGTTACAGCGACTGGTGAAGATGGCCACGGTCAGCCCCTGGATTTGTGAAGAACTGACCCATTATCCGGTACTCTTGGATGAATTCCTGTCGATGGATTTTGAATTGCCAAAACGTCAGGATCTGGAAGATTCCTTGCGCCAGCAACTGTTGCGCATTGAAATTGATCAGGTCGAAGACCAGATGCGGGTTTTGCGCCTGTTTAAAAAATCCAATGTACTTGCTGTAGCCGCCAGTGATGTGCTGGCAGAAAGCCCGCTGATGAAAGTTTCCGATGCCTTGACCGATATTGCTGAAGTATCGGTGAATGCAGCGCTGCATCTGGCCTATCAGATTGTTGCGAAAAAGCATGGTTTTCCACTGGATGCAGAAGGGCAGCGCTGTTCAGTCGAGCATACGGCTTTTGCAGTCATTGGTTATGGTAAAGTCGGTGGCATTGAATTGGGTTATGGCTCAGATCTGGATCTGGTGTTTATTCACTATATGGGTGAACAGGCCGATACCAATGGACTCAAGCCGATTAGTGGCTTTGAATTTGCCATGCGCGTGGCACAAAAGTTTATGTCACTGATGACCACGCAAACCCTGGATGGACGCGTATATGAAGTCGATACCCGCTTGCGTCCATCGGGCGAAGCTGGGCTTTTGGTCACCAGTTTAAAAGCCTTTGAACAATATCAGTTCAAGAGTGCCTGGTTGTGGGAGCATCAGGCCTTGGTGCGAGCCCGCCCGATTGCGGGTGAAATGAGCTTGCGAAAAAAGTTCGAAGTCTTGCGCCGGGATATTTTGATTCAGCCCCGTGATGAAAATTATGTACGGGCAGAAGTACTGAAAATGCGTCAGAAAATGAAGGAGCATCTCGGTTCTTCTAAAGAGCAAAAAAAAGATGGTATTTTTCATTTAAAACAAGATGCAGGTGGTATCGTAGACATCGAATTTATGGCACAGTATGCGGTGTTGGCTTGGAGTGGGACGAATAAAGATCTCGCCCATTTCTCCGACAATGTACGAATTCTTGAGGATGCCGCAAAATCAGGTTGCTTATCCAGCGACGATGCGACTGCTCTGATTCAAGCTTATCTCCGTGAACGCGCCGAGAGCCATCGCTTAGCCCTTGCAAATCAATCCATGCAAGTGTCTGCAAGCGACTGGCACGATACCCGAATGACCGTTTGCAAGTTATGGCAAAGACTGATTGATCCAAGTGCAGACTTTGCACTGGATAGTGAATAATTGTGAGAAATTGGAGTTTGTGGCATGAATTTGGCTGATCGTGATGGTTTCATTTGGCAAGATGGACAACTAGTTGACTGGCGTGAGGCAAAAACTCACGTATTAACACATACTTTGCATTACAGCATGGGTGTGTTTGAAGGCGTCCGAGCTTATGAAACCCCGAATGGAACGGCTATTTTCCGTCTTAAAGAACATACGAAGCGCTTGTTGAATTCTGCAAAAATTTATCAAATGAAAGTTCCATTTGATCAAGCAGCATTAGAACAGGCTCAAATTGATGTTGTTCGTGAAAACAAATTAGCGTCTTGCTATTTACGTCCAATTATTTTTATTGGTTCTGAAAAACTCGGTATCGCTGCAACTGACAATACCATTCATGCCGTAGTTGCGGCATGGAGCTGGGGTGCTTACCTCGGTGAAGAAGCGATGGCGAAGGGAATTCGCGTAAAAACGTCTTCATTTACCCACCATCATCCGAACGTGACCATGTGTAAGGCCAAAGCATCAGGTAACTACACGCTGTCGATTCTTGCACATCAAGAAGTGGCGCATTCAGGTTATGATGAAGCAATGCTGCTCGACCCACAAGGCTATGTATGCCAAGGTTCAGGCGAAAACGTATTCCTGGTGCGTGATGGCGTGATTCATACGCCTGATATCGCAGGTGGTGCGCTGGATGGTATTACCCGTCAAACGATTATTACGATTGCTAAAGACTTGGGTTATGACGTAATTGAACGCCGTATTACCCGTGATGAGTTCTACATCGCAGATGAAGCATTCTTTACCGGCACTGCTGCAGAAGTAACACCAATCCGTGAATACGATGACCGTCAGATTGGTGAAGGTGTACGTGGTCCAATCACCACACAAATCCAGAAAGCTTATTTTGATGCAGTTCAGGGTAAAGATCCTAAATATGCACACTGGTTAACGTATGTGAAGTAATTCAGAATTTACTGATTGAAAAAACCTCTCATTTGAGAGGTTTTTTTTAAGTGATGTACTTATTCTGCCGAACTTATGTCATCATATTCACCATCAAGAAGATTTTAAGATGAGCTTAGGCATACGCAATGAGTAACATCGTTATTTGTATGAAATGGGGAACCAAATACGGTTCGGAATACGTCAATCGTTTATACAATATGGTTAAACGACATACGACAGTCGACTTTAAAATGGTCTGTCTGACGGATCGTACTGAAGGCATTGATCCTGCAGTACAATGTTTCCCTATTCCACCTCTGGCATTGCCTGAAGGTGCTCCTGAGCGTGGCTGGAACAAGCTATCTACTTTTGAGCCTGATCTGTATGGTTTGGAAGGCAATGCACTCTTCCTCGATCTTGATGTAGTGATTGTCGATAATATCGATGAGTTCTTTACCTATCCGGGCGACTTTCTGATTATTCATGACTGGAAACGGCCGTGGCGTATTACCGGTAATAGTTCGGTTTACCGGTTTAAGCTGGGTGCTTTCCCGGGCCTATTACCTTATTTCCGTGAACATTTTGATGAAATTCGTCAAAAGTTCCGCAATGAGCAAGCTTATTTGTCTTGGTATGTCGATCAAGAGAAAAAGCTCTCTTACTGGCCTGACAGTTGGTGTAAAAGTTATAAGTATCATTGCTTGCAAAAAATACCTTTGGCGTACTTTAAAGCACCAGTAAAACCCGAAGGTGCAAAAATTATTGTTTTCCATGGTGAAATTAATCCACCAGATGCGGTAAATGGTGGGGGGGGGAAATGGTATCGCTATGTGTTGCCATCAGATTGGATTAAAGAGGCTTGGCAGTAATCTTATGTCGTTTGTATTAAATCAACAACCTCGGCCATTTCGCTTAAGTGTTGTGATGATGGTAAAAAATGAGGCAAAAAATTTAGCCATATCCTTACCTGCTTTAAGGGGTTGGATTGATGAGCTTATTGTTCTTGATTCTGGTAGTACTGATGATAGTCGGCAACTAGTGGAATCTGCTGGTGGTCAATGGTTCGTGAATACAAATTGGCAAGGTTTTGGCAAGCAAAGACAATTGGCGCAGAGTTATGCAACGGGTGACTGGATTTTAGCACTAGATGCAGACGAAGAAATCACCCCTCAGTTGAAGCAAAGCATTCTTGAGGTGATTGCGCAGCCACCTGCCAATACAGTTTATGGTATTAAACGAATCGATTGTATCTTTGGTCATGCAATTGATAATCCATATTGGCCGTTAAAGGCGCATTGGCGATTGTATCCAGCAAATTTTCAATATAATGATAATTTAGTACACGAATCAATAGAAATCAAAGATGCTCATACTTCTACTTTACAAGGTCTTTTATTACATCATACTGCAGAAACGCCATATTTTTGGATAGATAAGCGTTTATCTTATGCCAAGGCTTGGGCTGATGATCGTGCACTACGAAATAAAACTTGTGGTGCATTAAGCATTTTTGTGCATACTTTTTGGGCGTTTTTTAAGCAGTATTTTATAGATGGTCGTTTCCTTATGGGGAAGTATGGGCTGGTTTATTCGTTACTATTTACTCAATATACTTTCAATAAATATGCAATTTTATATGACTTAGTTAATAATCAGGCAGAACTAGCATTTCAGGAATCTGTAGATATTGCAAAAACTTTAACCCCAATTGATCAATCACAAAAAAAGTCTACTTTGTCTTTGGTTATGATTGTTAAGAATGAAGCAAAACATTTAGCAGCTTGTTTAAATACAGTACATGATATTGTAGATGAAATTGTGATTTTAGATTCAGGTAGTCATGATCAAACTGCTCAGATAGCTGAAAAATATCATGCTCGGTGGTATGTGAATACAGATTGGCAGGGATTTGGAAAACAACGTCAATTAGCACAGCACTATGCAACGGGTGACTATATTTTAGTATTAGATGCTGATGAGCGATTGAGTCAAAGTTTACGTGAGTCGATAGTCAAGATTTTAAACCAGTCAGTACAAACAGATTGCGTTTTTAGCTTGGCTAGAGTGAATTATTTTTCAGGTATACCGACGCATTTAAGAGGTTGGTATCGTGATTGGGAAAATCGCCTTTATGCTCGTCACTTTTTTTCTTATTCTGATTTGGATGTGCATGAGTCTGTCAATACAAACAGAGCTCAGATTGTCAAATTAAAAGGTTTGCATCTCCATTTTACTAGTGAAGATTTATTTCATTATGTGGTGAAGCGTAATCGTTATAGTCTTGATTGGGCTTGTGATAAATACAAATATCAGAAAAACATTAGTTTGATTAGTATACTCTTGCGGACCTGTTTTTCGTTTATACGTGAATATTGGATACGCGGCGCATTCTTATCTGGTGCATATGGGATCATTTCATCTTTAGTTTTGATGTTTTATACATTTGATAAATATTTGATTCTTTGGGAAAAGTCCCAAGGAAATAGCTTAAATAAGTAGTGGTGTGTGATGCCTCCTAGAAAAAAATCCAAGTTTGAGCAATGGTTTTCATTTAGTCGACATCAACGTCGTTTTGGTGCAGATAAAATTTATGAAAGCTTGGAGCAAACTGATATAGAGACACTTAAGAAAAAGTTGATTGTTGGAAATGACATTGAATATACCTATGGCTCTGAAAAAGATTTAAATAAGCATATAGAAAATCTTAAGCGAGAGTTTGTTGGGCAGCCTGAGATCAATCATTTTCACGCCAGTTTAATTGTTTTGATTCGTCGTGAAATTGATATTGATAAAAATTATAATAAATTCAAAGATTTGTGGTTAAGTGAGCGAGATTTTTTATTAAACTCTTTGAATATGCGATGGTTGGTTTCTGCTTGTGATACTTTCATAGATTATGAAAAAGATACTACTCTGAGAGCAATATTGATGATAGCGGTAGTATTGATAAATACAATTAAAGCTCAGGAAACAGAAGCTATTTTGTGTAATCAACGATATGTGGAAAACAAAACCGCCTTAGAAAAATTACAAAGTCAACGGGTTGCTCTCTTTGATGGAACATCAGCTTTGGCAGTTGGCACAGATGATACACTTCGAAATATGCGTTGGCGCTTAGATCAGGTTTGTTCAGAACATCAATTAGGTGCAATTGTTATTGAAATCTTTAAACGTCTACAATGTGAAGAAAATAATAATATTTATTCACGTTCGAAACAGCGTCATAAAAGAGAACGCACAAGCTGGTGGTAAGTCTTGGATATTGATAAATGGTAAATCTTCAGATGAAAAAAATTGTAATAGCTATATTCACCTTACAAGGGAATGGAGCAGAGCGATTCGCATTAACACTTGCAAAAGGTTTGGTTGATGCTGGACATGAAGCACATATTATTTATTTTAAAAACATTATTGATTTACCGATCCCTGAAGGCGTAAAACTTCACTTTTTTGATTATCAAAAGTATCGGGCGATTCCCAAATTTATGCGTGCCGGTTTTGCAGCAAAAGCTTTTGATCGATTTGTGATTAAAAATATTGGTACTCCTGATCTTGTTCTATCAAACTTATTTCCTGTTGATTTTGTATTATCAAAAAGTCAGTTGCCGAATGTTCACTTAGTCATTCATAACACGACGAGTTTGGAATATGGTGAACAATTAGCGGGAATGAGAAAACAGCTAGATAAAGTTTATTTAGCCAAGCCTTGTGTGGCTGTGAGTAAGGGGGTCGAAAAAGACTTTATTGAAATATTTGGTTCAAAAAGTCGGATCACTACAATTTATAACCCGATTGATGTTGAACAGGTTGTTTCAACATCAAATGAATATATCCCTGATATTGAAAAACCGTATATTGTAAATGTTGGAAAATTTAAGCAGCAGAAGCGACATGATATTTTAATTAAAGCTTATGCAAAAGCTAATGTTCAAGAAAAACTGGTTTTGGTCGGGACCGGTGAGCTATTAGAAGCTTCTAAAAAATTGGTTAAAGATTTAGGTATTGAAGATAAGGTGATTTTTACAGGCTTCAAAAAAAATCCCTATCCATATATGAAGCATGCAAAGTTGATGGTTTTATCATCTGATTTTGAAGGCTTGGGGTTAGTAATTTTAGAAGCTTTAGCTTTGGGGACTCCTGTTATTAGTACTGATTGCCCTTCGGGTCCCAACGAAATTCTTGCAAATCAATATTTAGTAGCAGTACAGGATGTAGATGAACTTGCTTCTCGAATCCGTTTATTTGTTGAAAAAGATACAGAAGTATCGTATTTGAATCAAAAATTCACGCAGTTAGTTGCTACTAAAGCATATTTAGACTTATGTAAGTAAATATTATGGAATAATGAAGTGATTAAATTTGGAATTATTACACCGACTTTTAATAGACCTGAGCTATTGAAGAGATGTATTCAGAGTGTTGAAAATCAGACATATTCAAATTGGGTTCATGTTATTATTGATGATTCAACAACTCATGAAACCGAAAATCTTAGACTTGGAAGTGATAAATTAGTTTATATTAAGAATGAAGTGAATTCAGGGGTAGGTATATCTCGTAATAAAGGTATAGATTACCTTTGCTCGCAAGAAATAGACTACATTATTTTTTTAGATGATGATGATTATTTTGATATTAATTGTTTGTCTAAGGCAAACGAATATATTAAAAAAAATATTAATTATCAATGGTTTGTGTCAAGACGTGTTTTTCATAATACTAATAAGTCACTCACTGAGTTATATATAGTAAAAGACAGTTATAATTATTTAAAGGATTCTCTAATTGGGAAATGTATTCGTAGAGATACTACTCATATTTTATCTCAAAAAATTTTAGCCGATACAAGAATACGCTTTCCTGAACATATTCGAGGGGGAGGTGAGTGGCGTTTCTTCGCAAAATTAAGTGAATATATCGACTTTAGTTTTTTTGAAGGTGGGGTAACTTTTACAGAGTTACAAATGCAAGGTTTAACCGCTAACAATATAAATAATAAATTATTTATTGCTACTGAAAGAGCAGCACTAGTAATTTATTTACATGAAAGAGCAAAATTTAAATTAAAACAAATTGAATATGGTGCAAGTGTAGTAAAACATTTTATTAAACTACAACGGTATGACTTATTGAATGAGTTTTATCAAGATTTTATTAATCAAAAAAATCCGATTATTAAAGTGCTATTTAATTTAGAAATTTTTCTCTTAAAAAGAAAATATTCATAAATGTTTTGTCCAAATTTTATTCTACTCATATAGTTTATTAGCCTTTAATATTGAGCAGTTTGTATGTTAGTAATGTGGGAATTAAAAAATGTTGAGGATTAATGTTTATAAAGATTTTTAGAGTCCTTTAGTTTCCTAAACCTTTTATACCCCCACAAATACTGTTCTGGAGCGACATTAATCATGCGCTCCATTTCTTTATTTAAGGTATCAACCGACAGTTGTAAATCTTTAGATAAAATATCATTTGATAACTTAGTCACGTAAATATCATAACCGGAAAAATCTTCACGTCTTAAACAACTAAGCCCAACTACAGAACATTGTGTTTTAGCTGCCAGTTTGGAAAGTAAGGTAGAAGATAGCGCATTCTGATTGTAAAAAAGTGAGTAGATACCACCACTTTCTTTAGGTACATGATCCGGTAAAATTGCAGAAAAGCCACCCTGTTTTAAATGCTTAAACAAAGCACGTACACCAGAATCATCTGTAGGGACCAGTGTGGCATTCAGGCGTTGCCTAGCTTCAAGCATGAAGCGGTCAACATCCTGATTCTTGCTGGGCTTGTACATAATCACAGGAGAGGTATGCTGATTCACCCAGACATTCAACAGCTCCCACGTACCAAAATGTGGAACTACAGCCAAGCAGCCCTGAGGATTTTGCAAAGCTTGAATAAATAGATCTGCACCATGCACATCTCGAATTAAAGAAAGCGCATATTCAGAAGATGAACCCCAAATCTTGACTGATTCCGCATACGTCATGCACTGACTTTTGAGACTGCATTTAGTCAAATCAGCCCGTTCAGATTCAGAAAGTTCAGGATAAGCAGAGGCCAGATTAATTTCGGTCACTTGGCGTGCAGAAGAATGGCTGATATACAAAAGCAATCCAGCCAGTTGCGCAAGATTTTGAATGAATCTTAGTGGAAGCTTGGAGAAATTTTTAAGTAGGGTGTACATGGTATCCAGATGGTCAGATTATAGGTCTTTGTCCGGATTGCCCTTCAGCACCATATATATCAAACCTACAAAAATCAGCAGGGCGCCTAAAATACTGCTCAGGCAAAAATACACAATACGGTCATTGGTATCGAGGTTGAACAGGTTGTTGGCAAGGATATAGCGCATGAACAGCCATTGAACCACTGAAAATACAATAAGCATAATGCTGCGATTACGAACTGCAGGACGCATAGCCATTGCTAATTACCTTAGATTGAAAACTGTCGCTATTATGCCACTGTTCCAGATACGACTCAATCTTACAAAAAAAGCCCCGCACGAGGCAGAGCTTTTTCACTTAATACTTCAAGAATTATTCTTGAGATTCAGCTTTCGGTTTTTCACGTAAGCGAATACCAAGGTCACGCAGCTGGTTTGATTCAACTGGAGCAGGTGCTTGCGTTAATGGACATTCAGCAGTCTTGGTTTTCGGGAACGCAATCACGTCACGAATTGAAGAACCGCCAGTCATGAGCATCACAAGACGGTCAAGACCAAATGCCAAACCACCATGCGGAGGAGCACCGTAACGTAATGCATTTAACAAGAAGCTGAATTTCTCTTCTGCTTCTTCTTCACCAATGCCAAGCGCTTCAAAGATCGCTTTTTGCATTTCAAGGTTATGGATACGCAGTGAACCACCACCGATTTCAGTACCGTTCAATACCATATCGTAAGCCACAGAAAGCGCAGCGCCTGGGTTGTTCTTCACTTCTTCTACGCTAGATTTAGGCAGCGTGAATGGGTGATGCACAGATGTCCATTTACCATCATCAGTTTCTTCGAACATTGGGAAATCAACAACCCAAAGTGGCGCCCACTCGCAAGTTGCAAGTTTCATGTCATGACCGATCTTCACACGAAGCGCGCCCATGGCATCGTTTACAACTTTCGCTTTGTCTGCACCGAAGAATACGATGTCGCCATTTTCAGCGCCAACACGTTTCAATAGATCAAGCACGATTGGCTCGATGAATTTCACGATTGGAGATTGAAGACCTTCGATACCTTTTTCAAGTTCGTTGACTTTGATGTAAGCCAAACCGCGTGCACCGTAGATGCCTACAAACTTCGTATATTCATCAATCGCGCTACGTGGAAGTGAACCAGCACCCGGTACGCGAAGCGCAACGATACGGCCTTTAGGATCTTTTGCAGGACCTGCGAATACTTTGAACTCAACGTCTTGCATCAAGTCTGCAACGTCAACCAGTTTCAAAGGAATACGCATATCTGGTTTGTCAGATGCATAGTCACGCATTGCATCGTTATAGGTCATGCGTGGGAATTTATCAAACTCTACGTTTAGAAGTTCTTTGAACATCTTCACAGTTAAAGTTTCCATTAAATCCATGATGTCATCGTCACTCATGAACGATGTTTCAACGTCGATTTGGGTGAATTCAGGCTGACGATCCGCACGTAAGTCTTCATCACGGAAACATTTAGCGATTTGGTAGTAACGATCAATACCGCCCACCATCAACAACTGTTTGAACAGCTGTGGAGATTGTGGCAGTGCATAGAAGCTACCATTAGATACACGGCTTGGAACTAGATAGTCACGTGCACCTTCAGGAGTCGCACGAGTTAAGATCGGAGTTTCAACGTCTAGGAAGCCATTGTCTTCGAAGTAGTTACGAATCAGGTTGGTTAACTTAGAACGGAAGCGTAAACGATTTAGCATTTCTGGACGACGGATATCCAGGAAACGGTATTTCAAACGGATTTCTTCAGAAATATTGGTGTTTTCGTCATTCAAAGGGAATGGCGGAGTTTCAGACTGAGCAAGAACTTCAATTTCTTTACCCAAGACTTCGATTTGACCGCTCACCATATTGGCATTTTCTGTGCCTTCATAACGGCGACGTACACGGCCTGTAATTTTTAATACAAATTCTGAACGTACTTTATCAGCAGTTGCGAATGCTTCAGGAGTATCTGGGTCAATAACCACTTGAACAAGACCATCACGGTCACGCATGTCAAGGAAGATTACACCACCGTGGTCACGGCGACGGTGTACCCAACCGCATAATGTTACGGTTTGGTCAATTTGAGCTTCGGTTAAAGAACCGCAGTAATGAGTTCGCATCATAGCGTTAGAAATCCAACTATATGGGTTAAGGTCAGCGAATACGTAAACAGCGTACCGCTTTGAGTAAAGGTAGGATTATGCCTCTTTGGGCATGTTGTCACAAGAACTTGGGTCAAAAACAATATCATTTTAAAGTGAATAGGCGCAAAGCCAGTGCTTTGTTTAACCCATCCTGCGATCTCTGTCTAAAAATAAAAACAATAAACAGCCCAGACTGAAGGTGATCAAAAAGCCTTGACTAAATTCATTGATAGAGCGACCAGTAAAATAATAGAGGTCCGATTGCCAGACTTCCGTAGAAATATAGCGCGCATAATCCCAGACCGAAAATAGGCCGGTAAATATAGAAAAGAGCAATAAGCCCCAGGCGAAAGACTTGATTCTTAGGCTGACTGCAAGATATTGCTGATGAGTTTTATAGTAATGCAGGCTCATCCACAAGATAAGAGGCAAGACAATCACTGAGGTACCAATCTGTAAAATCCGGTGCAGCGGATAACTTTGTCCAAACAACTGAAAATGTTGGGCTAAGACGTCATGGAAGGCAAAAGTTCGAAAATCGACGTGAGTCAGTCCATCCCAGATTAAATGGGTGGCTGTACCAATGATGAGTGCAAGACACATCACCAGGATGAATTTTAGTGCTGAAAGGATATTGTGAATCTTTAAATCATGCTGAATACCGATGAAACGGTAAATCACGGGCCGGTAAATTAGGTACCAGACTGCGCAAAAAGCCAGACCAATCCAGAGATCCGGATGAATCAACGAAGACCATAAATGGGTAATATTAGAATTAGTATGAGTAAACAGACGATGTAGATCGGGAACCATGCTCCCAATGGCCAGCGCAGCAACAGGGAGTCTATTCCCAGTCAAATATGAAATAGGGGGAGCAAGCACAGCATGCGACAAGGTAAAAGGCATAAAAATGATGTTTTAATGTAATCAAAAATATTCAAAGGACATTCTATTGACATCCTCTCCTTCTTAAAAGAGGGAGATTCCTACTTCTAGACGCTTATGCCCAAGCGCAAGAATGTTCAGGGCAGAATTTAAATCCCGCTGCCAGGCTGTACCGCAGTTCTGGCATGTCCATTCTCTCATTCCAAGATCAACCCTACCTTTCGGACTACTGCTTGATATTTGCTTACAGCACGAGCAGATCTGGGTGGTATAGGACTCATTGACTTCTTCAAACAATACGCTTGCGTTCTCGCATTTATACTTGAGCATTGTTTTGAGTGCTGAAAATCCTGTATCCAGGACCGACTTCGCCATCCTGGTTTTGAGCAGTTTCTTCGCACTCAAGTCACCTACAACAATCAGTGCATTCTCCCTCACCAGTTGGGTGCTGGCCTTGTGCAAATGGTCTTTACGACAGTTTGCAATTTTGGCGTGTAATGCACGGACACGCTTTTTATTTCTCGCTCGTTGAGCAATTCCTAGTTTCTGTTCATATTTTCGATAGAACTTGGGATTGGAAATGATAGTTCCATCCGAACAGGTCGCAATATCTTTTAAGCCAAGATCAATACCAATCGCTTTGGTAGTGGTGGGTTTCTCAGCTTTAGGGCTATCCACCACCAGGCAGACATACCAGCGCCCGCGAGCATCCTCAACGAATGCGCCTGTTTTAATGCTGTATTGGCTTAATCCGTAGCTGTCCCATAGCTTGAATTGGTGCTTACCGTATTGAACAGATCCATCAGCAGATTTGATGGCTACTTTTTTAAAGGGTATCCAACCAAGAGAGCGCCTTGCTGATTTCTTGTTACTTACACGCCATTTTAGCTTTGCTTTTTTGAATTGCTTGCGTCTTGTTACTAATTCTTCTGTCACAGCCTGAATGGTTTGACTATGTAGGCTGCATTCTTTAGATGCGCCTTTTGTGTATTTCGATACATCGTAAGCTGATAGAAATTCACCTTTTCTTTTTAAATGTTTGAACCCTAAATCATTGACATAATTCCAGACAAAGTTCACCTCAGATGCTAATTGGTCTAGCACCTTGCAATGTTTGTCTTTTATTCGTAATTTAAGTGTTTTCATGGGCTTATATTAGCTCATGTTAAATTAAAAGTGTGAATTTAAAAAAAATCCAACGACATTTTATGTCGTGTCACTTATATCTCTGTCATGAAGGACGGAGTTTTACGCTCCATTTGATAAAATATATCACTGAGTGTCGTAAAGGATTGCAAAAACAATGAAATGTTATATTATAACATTCATCCAGATTACTGAATTTGAGCTTCGGTCATGTCCTTCCCTAAGAATCTAATAACATTGTCAATTTTTGCTGTAGTTGCGCCTACAGTATTTGCAGAGCAATCCTCATCTTCTATCCCGGTTCAGACCATGGACACGATTCAGGTGCAAGCTCATCCATTGGTGCAGACTGCGGCGGATTTTGCGGTTGCGGATCAGGTCGTGGATCAGAAAGCGCTGTCTGAACGTGCCACTACCATTGGTGATGCCTTGGCAGATGAGCTTGGTGTTTATTCTAATCAATATGGTTCAGGCTCAAGCCGTCCGGTGATTCGTGGTCAAGATGGTCCACGCGTGAAAGTGTTGCAGCATGCTTCTGAAACAGCGGATGTATCCACTTTGTCTCCTGACCATGCTGTCACCGTTGATCCGATTCTGGCGAAACAGGTCGAAGTGATTCGCGGTCCATCTACATTGCTTTATGGTGCCGGTACAGTCGGTGGGTTGGTGAATGTCACTGATCAAAAAATCCCAACTCAAATGCCTGAAGGTGGTCTGGAAGGTACAGTCGGCCTGCGTTATAATTCAGGCAGTGATGAAAAACTGGCAAGTGCTGGTGTGACAGCGGGTATTGGTGAAAACTTTGCTTTGCGGGTAGAAGGCTCAAAGCGTAAAGCCAATGATTATATTGCGCCGGATTATGTAGTAGAAGAGCCGCATGGAGATCACTCACACTTTCATAAAGAACGTCGTGTGGGCAATACTTTTACTGAAGGGCAGACAGTCAATATTGGTGGAGCATGGATTCATGACCGTGGTTTTGTTGGATTGTCCTATAGTAACCGTCAGGATCAATATGGCTTGCCGGGACATAGTCATGAATATCATGGTTGTGGGCCTGATGAGAATGATCGCAATCAATTGGCATGTCCTCCACATGATGATGGTACTGAAGAAGGCGAACATGCGCATGGCGGACCGTGGGTCGGTTTAGAGTCACATCGTTATGATCTGCGTACCGAACTGAATAACCCTTTTGCCGGTGTAGAAAAACTACGTGCACATGCCAGTTTTACTGACTATGAACATGATGAACTGGAAGAAAATGAAATCATCAGTAACTTTAAAAGTAAGGGTTATGATAGTCGTCTAGAGTTGGTACATGTGCCAGTTGCAGGTTGGGAAGGTGTAGTTGGAGCGCAATATAGCCAACAAAAGATTGATCTTTCAGGTCAATTAGAGCCACATGATGACCATTTCCATGAGGCTGTCGTGATGCCTGATACCAAAACTGAAAAATACAGTTTATTTGGGTTAGAGCATAAGCAACTTGGCGATGTGCATGTTGAGTTGGGCGCACGCGTTGAGCATCAAAAAGTGGATGTCGACTCTCGTCGTAAAAAAGATTATTCCGATACAGGTGTATCTGCATCCACGGCTGCCAATTGGGAATTTACACCAAACTATAAGCTTTCTGTAGTGGGTTCACATCAACAACGTTTGCCACTTGCTCAGGAACTCTATGCAGACGGGATTCACTTCGCAACCAATACTTATGAGCGAGGGAATGAAGATCTGGATGTCGAGAAATCAAATAATCTTGAATTAGGTCTGCATTATGAAGGCGATAAATTGGATTATCACGTGCATGTCTATCACAACTGGTTTGATAATTATATTTATGGTTCAACGACTGATAGTGAAGGTGACTTCCGCTTGGTCGACTATACCCAAGACAAAGCCAGATTCTATGGTACAGAAGCACAAGCCGGGTATCAGATCAATGATATGTATAAGCTCAGCGTCTTTGGGGACTATGTACGTGGCAAGATTGAAGCTGAGAATGCACCACGTGTACCTGCAGGTCGCTTAGGCACTAAAGTCGAAGCAGACTTTGCCAATGGCTGGTCAGGTTTGGCTGAGTATTATCATGTCTTTAATCAGGACAAAATCGCCAGCTATGAAGATGAAACCCAAGGCTACAATATGGTGAATGTTGGCCTGAGTTATGCCAATAACCTTGCAGATAACAATGCTTATCGTGTTTATTTCAAGGCCAATAACCTGCTTGATGATCAGGTGTATTCACATACTTCCTTCCTGTCGAATATTCCGCAAGTCGGCCGCAACTTTACCGTCGGCGTGCAGTATGATTTCTAACAGGTCTACTGAAATAATCGATCAAATCATCTAGATCTCACTGAAATCTACTTGAAAAATCATAAGATAAAACCTAGCCTGAGTATATTGGGTTAGGTTTTTTCTTATGCGTATCTTTCAACGAATTCACAATAAATTGAACTGGTCGAATCGCCGTTATGCGACTTTGATCATTAGTATGCTGGCCGTGGGTTATCTGGCTTCGGCGATCTACCACACGTATAAGCCTTTGCCGGAAGGTCTGAATTACACGGGCAAGTTGCGTCATGCCGAAGTCAAATTTCTAGCCGATCAGACTTATCTGGATGCCGAAGGAAAACAGCATTTAGATCATCGCATTTTTAATGAAATGCTGAAAATGATTGAAGAAGCCAAATCACTGATTGTGCTGGACATGTTTTTATTTAATCAGCAAACCGGTGCATCTACGCAGCAGCATCAGGCACTGAGTCAACAGCTGAGTGATGCTTTAATCAGTAAGCGTCTGCTGCAGCCTGAGGTGGAAATCAAGTTTATTACCGATCCGATCAATTCAGTTTATGGCGGGATTAGATCCGAGCAGTATCGGGAATTACGTCAGCACGGCATCGATGTCATTGAAACCAATCTGACGCCGTTGCGGGCTTCCAATCCAAGCTGGTCAGGCTTCTGGTATATCTGTTGCCAGGGCATTGGCAATAATCCGGAAACAGGCTGGTTGCC
Organism: Acinetobacter sp. AS5; assembly: GCF_048957595.1. NCBI lineage: Bacteria > Pseudomonadati > Pseudomonadota > Gammaproteobacteria > Moraxellales > Moraxellaceae > Acinetobacter > Acinetobacter sp. AS5. The sequence continues at coordinate 17,434 of NZ_JARDAL010000017.1, forward strand.
GAATCCATTTGGAACAGAAAAAATTACTCTGCGCAGTTATTTTGATTTATTTAACTTTAAAGCCAATCATCGCAAAACCATGGTGGTGGATACCGATCAAGGCTGGAAAGCACTGGTCACGTCCATGAACCCGCATGATGGCAGTTCGCGGCATTCCAATATTGGCTTATTGGTCTGGGGCAGCACAGCCGTCGATATTCTGAAAACAGAACTGTCTGTGGGCAGGATGTCACAAGCGAATATGCCAGCCATTGTCGCCGGAGATTTTCAGGCAGACAGCAGCCAGCCACAAGCTCAGGTGCTGACTGAAAAAGCCATTTATGATGCAATTCTGAATCTGATTCAGACGGCGAAAGTCAATGAGCAGATTGATCTGGCGATGTTTTATCTGTCTGAGCGCAAAATTATCAAAAGTCTGATCGCGGCCCATGAACGTGGTGTCAAAGTCCGGATTTTACTCGACCCAAATAAAGATGCTTTTGGCCGTGAAAAGAATGGAATTCCAAACCGGCAGGTGGCTTCAGAATTGCACGAGGCAGGTATCGAGGTGCGCTGGTGTCGTACTCAGGGTGAGCAATGTCATAGCAAAATACTAATGAAGCGCAGCGCTCAGCAAGCTGAAATGATTTTAGGTTCGGCCAATTTTACGGTGCGCAATTTGAAAAACTATAATCTAGAAACCAATATGCGCGTGGTCGGTCAACCTCAGGCTGAAGTTTTCAGGGAGGCCCAGCAATATTTTGAGGGGGCATGGTCAAATCTGAATGGCCGTTCTATGAGTGTGGACTACACGCAATATGCAGAAAACTCATTCTTTAAATATTGGCTGTATCGCTTTATGGAATGGAGCGGCTGGTCAACGTTTTGATTTTAAATCCCTCCTGACTTCTCTTTTTTTAAAGGGAGGAAAGTCCCTCTTTGAAAAAGAGGGATTTAGGGAGATTTTTTATGATCAGCTTTTTGATTCTGGATTCGGTGGAACCAGCTGATCCAGCTCTTTATCCGTTAATTCATCCAGCTCAGAAATATCGGTTTTAATTTTCCATTGGGTTTCATCATCGACTGGATTTGGCAGACGCGCTTCTAACCAGTCACAAACCACATCTGGCGGGAAATCTGCGTGATTACACTGGATTACCCAAGACAGGAAATCTTTGGCTACACCATTCATATATGGCGGTGGCGAAACTGGAAGAAACTGAGTTGGGAGACGTTCATTTTTAGAAATATAATTCAGGACATGACCTAGTTCTTGCACAGTTTGCCAAGCCAGCGGATGATCTACATTGATCTGGAACTTAAACCACCATGCCTGTTTGCCATCTGAACCATAGCTATCAATCCGTTCTTTCTGAACACTTGGTACTTTAGAAAAATATTCATGTAAACGATCGAAATTTAAATCAGACACAGTATTCAACTCGAAACATTAAAAAAAGCAATTTTAGCATAAAGCAGCAGCCTGCCGACGTGCCTGTCAGATTGAAAATAGGCAAGCGCATTACAAAAAATTGCAGCTCCAACGAGCTTATCCATATTTTCTGCATCTATTTTGTTTAAAATATAAGCAGATTATTCGGAGGAAGCTCAAATGAGAATCGTACTATCGAGTGCAATATTCGCTGCTTTGCTATTGGGGGCTTCTGCACAGACGATGGCTGGCAATGCCTGGGTGGGTTATGGTGGTGTAGACCGATCTGTACCGAATTATCGCAGCGCACCACGATCTTATGATCCACCACGGCAGCATTATCCGCAACGTCCACTGCCACCGCGACCACATTACCCGCAACGACCACCACATTGGGGTTATCCGCCTGCGCAGAGTCAAAGTGGATTAAATATTCAGTATCAGGCACCGACCACCATTTATCAAAATTCGAATAGTTATAGCTGGGTCAATGGTGATCCGAATGTTGCCCGGATTGAAAGTTCGAGATATACGGTAATTACCGATTGGCAGCGTTTAGGACTACCAGCACCGCCACGTGGCAGCTACTGGATTTATGAAAACGGACGCTATGTACTGATGCCGAATCGTTAAACTGCTTTAAATTCTGAACGAATAATTCAGTAATAAGCGTAAATAACTAAAAAGACCAAAATAGTTCCCTCTCCTGTGAGGAGATGAGTAGCACTGCTACGCAAGGGAGAGGTTGCTTGAGATAAATAGTCCTAAACCCTGAACGAGGCTTAAGTATTACTTTAAGCTGAAGTGCAAAAAAAAGAGGGCTTAAAAGACTAGGCCAATTCATCATCTTCTGGGCGCGGTGTTTTACCGAGTGGCAATGGCTTTTCACTATGTTTGTCACGGATCACGGATGGATAGGTCCATGAGGCATAGCGCACCACTAATATCGCAAAGGCCAGAATCAGAATCGAACCGGTAATAATCACCAGATCCATGCTGGCTTTATGCGTGTGTTGAATATCTGCAATCAGCAAACGGGTCAGTGCAGTAATGGCAATATAAATCAGGAAACGTACTGGCATATGGTTGGTTTTAAAATAGATGCCGACCATGGCACCCAGTTCCAGATAAATAAACAACAGAAGAATGTCGTCAATGGTGGCGAACTGTTTGACGGTCAGAATGTCGATGACCGTATGGCCAGCGGACCAGATCACCATACAGCCAATAATAAACAGCGCAATATAATGAAAGCTTTCTACAGCAAGATTACCAAGACGGTCGAGGAGCGCTTCAAATTTTTCAATTTTCGGACGTGATTTAGACATATTATCCTCCTGATTTTTCATGTGAAATAAAGATAGTTACAGAATAGCGTGCAAAGATCATGCACAGAATGATTGAATGAAAAATAAAGATTAAATTATTTGAACTTTTGCGCTTATTTTAGACTAAATTGCTATATTGTATGGGTGGTACATTGAATAAATAGGAGAAAAAAGTGTTAGATAAAATTCAAACAAAAATTAGCCAATTAGAAGCCGGAAAAAAATTAATCCTCGGCGTAGGCATTAAGGCTGAAGATATGCAAAAGGTGGTGGAGCTCTGCGAGTCTTTAGAGTCAGAGGGGAATATCAAAATTGTGAATAAACATTCGAATCCGAAAAGCAATAATCAGACGGATACCTTGCTAATTCAAAAAGTTTAATTGTTGCATTTTCATAAAAAACGCCTGCTGATGCAGGCGTTTTTATTGCAGATTTTTAGCTTAAGCTTGAGTCGTGAAATAATCTTCAGAGAAGTTCATGATGACGTCAGAACCTGATTTCACTTTAGTAATGCGTAATGCCAGTTCAGGCAGAATGCGTTGTACAAAGTAACGTGCCAGAGCGATTTTATTTTGATAGAACTCACCGTCTTTATTTTTCGCTGCATTGGTAATGCGCGCGAACATATAAGAGAAGCTCAACAGACCTACAGCGTGCAGATAGTCAACTGCGGTTGCATTCGGGAAGTCATGGCTTTCTCGTGCTGCTTCCAGAATGTACTGAGTCACCGATTCAACTTCAGTTGCTGCATCCAGTGTGGCATCTTTAATAAAGTTTAGATCCGCATCCAGACTATTGGCAAAGTCACGGATTTCAGAGATATATTCAGAGATATATTCGCCGCCACATTTAATGGTTTTGCGGCCGATCAAGTCTTGTGACTGTACACCGTTGGTGCCTTCATAGATCTGGGAAATACGTAGGTCACGGATACATTGCTCCAAGCCCCATTCACGGATATAGCCATGACCACCGAAGACCATTTGTGCATCTAGGGTCGCCTGGAATGCGGTATCCGTTAAATACGCTTTCGCGATTGGTGTTAATAGCGCAACGCGGTCATTGGCTTTTTTCACCGCTTCAGGATCAGTAGAGAATTTGGTGATATCCAGTTGCTGACCTACATAAACTGCAAAGGCACGCGAAGCTTCGTTATTGGCACGTACATTCAGCAGCATACGGCGTACATCACCATGCACCAGAATGCTATCCGCAGGTTTGCTTGGTGACTGAACGCCAGCCGCACTACGACCCTGTAAACGGTCTGTGGCATATTGCGCAGCGTTTTGATAAGCGAATTCAGAAGCACCTAGGCCTTGAATACCCATCGACAGACGTTCGTAGTTCATCATCACGAACATCGCAGCGAGACCTTCGTTTTCTTTACCAACGAGGTAACCTTTGGCACCGTCAAAGTTCATGACACAAGTCGCAGATGCCTTGATTCCCATCTTGTGTTCGATTGAACCTGGGCCGACCGGGTTACGTTCGCCAATAGAACCATCTTCATTGACCAAGAATTTCGGTACGATGAACAGGGAAATACCACGAGAGCCAGCAGGGGCATCTGGGGTTTTCGCTAGAACGAGGTGAATAATATTTTCCGCCAGGTCATGATCACCACCCGTGATGAAAATCTTGGTGCCGCTGATGCTATAAGTGCCGTCTTCGTTACGTTCAGCTTTGGTTTTGATAATACCCAGATCAGTACCGGCATGTGGTTCGGTTAAGCACATGGTGCCTGACCACTCACCCGAATAAATTTTAGGTAAATAGGTTTCTTTTTGTGCTTGTGAAGCATAGCTGTTCAGCGCCATGCCCGCACCAACAGAAAGCAGTGGATACAGCATAAAAGACGGGTTGGTGGCAAACAGCATTTCATCAGAAAGTACCGTTAGCATTTTCGGCATTTCCTGGCCGCCCCATTCCATATCTGCGCCCAGACCAATCCAGCCACCTTCTGCATATTGTTTGAACGCTTCTTTAAAGCCAGCAGGTGTGGTCACATTACCATTTTCAATTTTTGCGCCTTCTTCATCGCCGGTACGGTTCAGAGGAAGCATGACGTTTTGAGAAAATTTTGCCATTTCTTCAAGAATCGCTTCTGCTGTCGCAGCATCCAGATGCGCTAGATTTTCATTGGCCTGCCAGAATTGTTCTGCATTGAAGACATCGTTCAGGATGAATTTCATATCGGCAAGTGGCGCGTTATAAATTGGCATGGTGTGTCACCTGTTTATTGTTTGATTAAATGAGTTTTAATCAGTCTAAAACACTCAAAATCTGAATGTTAGACGACTAAAGGTTAATTCTGTAACTCTTTATAAAGAAAAAGGACTGCCTGTTGATTGACCGTCCTTTTTCTGAAATGTAGCTAGTCTGAGACTAACTTAGAATGCAAAGTGTTCCGCATCCAGGTTCATCAATGGCTCTACACCTGTCGCAATCACTTCAACGTGTGAACGAACGCGTGGCAGGATTTTCTTGAAGTAGAAGCGTGCTGTCGTCACTTTGGCATTGTAGAAATCAACCTCAGTGGTGCCCGCAGCCAGTTGCTCCTGAGCAACCAATGCCATACGTGCCCATAGGTAAGCTAGAGTGACATAACCAGAGAAGTAGAGGTAATCGACTGCAGCCGCACCCACTTCTTCAGGGTTTTGCATCGCGCGCATACCAATCTGCATGGTCAGATCGCCCCATTCTTTGTTCAAGGCAGCCAATGGTTCAACGAATTCTTTCATTGCAGCATTGTCTTTGTGCGCTTCAGCAAATTTATGGATGATCTTGGTGAAGTCTTTCAACATTGCACCTTGCGTACCCAATACTTTACGGCCTAACAAGTCTAGTGCCTGAATTTCAGTGGTACCTTCGTACAGGCAAGCAATACGTGTATCACGTACGATCTGCTCCATACCGTGCTCAGAAATAAAGCCATGACCACCGAATACCTGAACACCGTGTTTCGCAGCTTCAGAACCGGTTTCAGTCAGGAATGCTTTTGCGATTGGTGTTAGCAATGACAGGATGTTGTCTGCAAATTTACGGTCTGCTTCTTCTGCAGCATGTTCAACCACGTCAGCATATTGTGCTAATAGATAAACCAGTGCACGACCGCCTTCTGCATATGCTTTTTGCGTCAACAGCATGTTACGTACAGCAGGATGTACAATGATTGGATCTGCTTCTTTTTCTGGTGCTTTAGGGCCACTTAAAGAGCGCATTGCCAGACGATCTTTTGCGTATGCAAGCGCGCCTTGGAATGAACCTTCAGATGCTGCAAGACCTTGAACTGCTGTACCGATACGTGCTGTGTTCATGAACGTGAACATGCAGTTCAAGCCGCGGTTTTCAGGTCCAATCAGGAAGCCTTTAGCATTGTCAAAGTTGATGACACAAGTCGCGTTACCATGGATACCCATCTTGTGTTCGATCGAACCACAACGTACGCCGTTACGCTCGCCAATAGAACCGTCAGCATTCAGGTTGAATTTTGGCACGATGAATAATGAGATACCTTTGGTACCTTTCGGTGCACCTGGCAGACGAGCAAGTACGATATGGATAATGTTCTCTGCCATGTCGTGTTCACCAGCAGAGATAAAGATCTTCTCGCCAGAGATTGCGTAGCTACCGTCCGCTTGTGGTTCAGCTTTAGTACGGATAATACCCAAGTCAGAACCCGCATGAGATTCAGTTAAGCACATGGTACCCGTCCATTCACCTGAAACCAGTTTAGGCAGGTAAGCGTCTTTTTGTTCAGCTGAACCATGATGTTCTAAAGTACGAACCGCACCGTGAGACAGGCCAGGGTACATGCCCCATGCCCAGTTCGCAGTACCCACCATTTCAGAAATCGCGATACCTAAAGAGTTCGGTAAGCCTTGACCGCCGTATTGTTCTTCAGCAGAAAGAGAAGGGAAGCCAAGCTCGATGTATTTTTGGTACGCTTCTTTAAAGCCAGTCGGAGTCGTAACAACGCCGTCATTCCAGGTACAGCCTTCACGGTCACCGGTCTGGTTGATCGGAGACAATTCGTTTTCACAGAAGTCGGCCGCAGCTTCTAAGTACTGATCTACCAGCTCACGGCTTACGTTTTCTTGGAATGCAGGGAGATTTGCATAGTGTTGTTCAGCATTTAATAATTCATGCAACACAAATTGCATATCACGTATAGGCGCTTTGTATTGTGGCATATCGGTTTCCTCAATACTGGTTGAACCAGCGTTATAATCTTAGATGAACTAAAACCTGTCTTCACTGACACGGTTTGGAATGATCTAATCGTGCAACAACTTCCCCTGCGGTACAAGCTTTTCGGGGTGTTTTCTTGGTGACTGTAAAGTCAAAGATTAATCTGCATGACGCATTAAAGGTCTTGAGTATAAAGACTTTAGCCATATTCTGCAGGAAACGAATAGTCAACTGTATGCATGAAAGAGCACGCAATAAAAAAGCACCCGAAGGTGCTAGTCGTGAAGCCTTGATTCCTATGCATTAATAGGTAGAGGCTGTGGGCTGGAAACGGACATGACATTTGCCATTGATAGTTTGTTCGCTCATCTTGATCTGTGCAGCAGTCCCGTCTTTTTTGCCTTGACAGGCTTGCAGCATGGCTCGTTGATGTGCCTGATGTTGAGCGAGGCGCTGATCAAACTGTTTAGTCAATTCTGCACGTTTGGCATCCGTCAAGACTTCACCGTGCATCATGCCTCTACGCATATCAGCACGCATTGGACGATGCTCAGCTTTCATGTCGCGATGGCTTTTCATCTCTTTACGATCTGCTTTAAAGACCATCTTGCAGGTGCCGTCTATGGTTTTATCGCCAGTCTTGATTTGAACGGCCGAGCCCACAGCTTTATTGTCGCAGGCCTGTTGAAGCTGTTTGGCAAACTGCATGCGTTCTGCACGCTTTGCCTTAAACTGCTCACGCTGTTCGGGAGTTAGATGCTGTTTTTTGCCTTCATGATGTTTCATCATGTGGGGATGATCATTGCTTGGCACATTGCTGGTGGATTGACAGGCAGTCAACGCACCCATTGATAAAACACTTGCACTGATTAAAGCTATTTTTGTCATGGTTTGCATTGTATTTATCCTGTCAAGAAGCTGATTCTATGTTAGATAAAGATTAAACAATAAAGATGAAGAAACAATGAAGAGTTTTTTGCCTCGGTGTTCGCTACAATAATGAATATAGAAGAAAAATTGAGATTTTACTTTTGAACATTCGCCGTATTCCCATTGCATTACGTCTATTTTTGACCGTGCTGTTGACCACGCTGGTCATTACCACGGTGAGCCTAGGTGTATTGCATCTGAATATGCAGCGTAATTTCGCCCGCTATGTCGCTGATGTCGAAATGCAGAAGCTGGATTATGTGATTGAAAATCTGGCAGATGTCTATGCAGTCTATCAGGACTGGGGCAACGCGATTCAGGCACAGATTCTCCAGATGGAAGGTGAAGCCGCACCAGATGATTATGACCGATTATCACGCTGGTGGTTACGCCGCCAGTATGATATTGCCTTGCAGCAGCGTTATTTTCAGGAACAGACCTTGGCTCAAGTGGCACCGAGTATGGTGAATCCAGAGCTGCCACAACGTCAGGTCAATGAAGAAGAATTACGTTTACTAGCATCTAATTTGCCTTCCCAGTTTCAGCCTTTTGAAGGCTTGAAATTCCCGCTCAGTTCTAATCAAAATCTGTTTAGAACTGATCGCAAAAATGGTAAGCAGCCAGCCCAGCAACCGACTGGTAAAAAACAGTTTATTCAGATGCCGGACCGTCTTGGCCTCAGTTCACGTCTCTCACTGTATGATGCCAAGCGTCGTTTCGTAGTGGGTGAGGCTTCAGATGAACAGATTTCTTATCGCCCGATTATGGTGAATAATCAGATTGTCGGCTATTTGGGCTTAAAACCGGTACTAGATCAGGATGATGCGCTCAGTATTAATTTCTTCAGTAACCAAAAGCGTTATTTATTTCTGGTTTATGCTCTCAGTATTTTGGCGAGTCTGATAGCTTCCCTGTTATTGGCGACTTATTTCAAAAAACCGATTCAACGTTTGCTCAATGGTACGCGTGCCTTGACTCAGGGAAATTATCAATATCAGGTTAAAGTGAACCGGAATGATGAATTAGGTGATTTATTCAATGAATTAAATGCATTGGCGGTGATTCTGGATCAGCATGAAACCTCACGCCGTCAGTGGGTGGCAGATACCTCACATGAGTTAAAAACGCCACTAGCAGTCTTACAGGCACAGATTGAAGCGATGCAGGACGGAATCCGTAAACCAACGCCTGAACATTTTGCTTCCATGCTGGCTCAGGTGAACAGTCTGAAAAAACTGACCCAAGATCTGGCCGCATTGGCACAGGTCGATGCCCAGCAATTGCAATTCTATTTCTCGACGGTGAATCCGTGGGAGGTTGTGCAGCAGGAACTCATTAACTTCCAGCCGAACTTTGAACAGGCTGAATTAGTGGTTACTGCAGATGGCGAAGGGACTGATTTAAATCTGGATCTAGATCGTTTTAAACAGATTGTGGCGAACTTGCTGAGTAACAGTATTCGCTATACTGAAGCAGGCGGGCAAGTGCATATTCATACGACACAAGATGATAAAGAATGGACCTTATATATCGATGATAGTCCGTTTGGTCTGACTGATGAACAACTGGCGCGTATTGGTGAGCGTTTCTACCGTGTCGATGATTCTCGTACCCGGGCGACTGGCGGAACCGGACTGGGTTTGGCATTATCATGTAAAATTACGCAGGCGCTGGGCGGCAGCTTAAGCTTTGCACATTCACCACTGGGTGGTTTACGATGCAAGCTGAGCTTTCCTAAACAAATGAAACCATGAAGGGAATAGATTGATGAAACATGTCATGCTGGTTGAAGATGAAATCGAACTTGCACAGTTGGTGCGAGACTATCTGGAAGCTGCTGGTTTTGAGGTCAGTATGTTTCATGATGGGCAGGAAGCATATAACAGTTTTACCCAGCGTAAACCGAGTCTGATGATTCTGGACTTGATGGTGCCGCGTATGGACGGCCTGACCATTTGCCGTAAGGTACGTGAACAGTCAGATTTGCCAATTATCATGGTAACCGCACGTACTGAAGAAATCGACCGTGTACTGGGTCTGAATATGGGTGCAGATGATTATCTCTGTAAACCGTTTAGTCCGAAGGAGCTGGTCGCGCGCGTACAGGCTGTGTTACGTCGTCTGGATCGTAAATCAGAACCGGAAAGCAATGATTTATTCCGCATGGACAAATCACAACAGCGCATCTGGTATCAACAAAAAGCCTTGAATTTAACGCCGACCGAATTCCGTTTACTGGAGTTATTCCTGGAACATGTCGGACAGGTATATTCACGTGCGCAATTGCTGGATCATATTAATCCGGACAGTTTTGATGTGGCTGACCGTGTTATTGACAGTCATATCAAGAATTTGCGCCGTAAGATTTCAGATGCAGCTGAAACCGGTAACCGTCATGAGTGGATTCAGGCGGTGTATGGGGTCGGTTACCGTTTTGAATATCCTGAAGATTGATTAAGTTTTTAATGTTTAAGAGAGGCGAATAGGTGAGAACTTATTCGCTTTTTTTATATCTGAAACTGGCAAGTATAAGAGGGTTAAAAATAATGAATATCATGATTCGAGATGAGCAAATAGATGACATTCAGGCAATTGAAGAGTTAACAACAGCCGCTTTTAAAAACATTGAATATTCAAGTCATGCTGAACATTTTATTATCAATGCATTAAGGAAAAAGCATCAACTGACGTTATCGTTAGTTGCTCTTGAAAATAATATTGTTGTTGGGCATATTGCCGTGTCTCCCGTATCAATGTCTTCGGGTGCAGCAGGGTGGTTTGGATTAGGCCCTATTTCAGTTTTGCCTGATCAAAAAGGTTTAGGCATTGGTTCAAGGCTTGTATATGCAGCACTGGACAGACTGAAAGCATTGGATGCAAAAGGCTGTGTGCTATTAGGCGATCCCAAGTATTATGCTCGTTTTGGCTTTCAACCCATTGCCGATTTAGTTTTGGAAAATGTACCAGCTGAATATTTTCAAGCGATCAGTTTTGATGGGGCTTTTCCGAAAGCCCAGGTATTTTATGATGAAGCATTTAATGCAACTAAATAACTGACGGTATATTGAATATTATTCTAATGATGAATCTTAAATTTTTTATATACATTATTCCTATACAAGGTGGGAACTTATCGTACTGTTTTAAGTAGCTCAATTCGCTGCCGATCGACTTTCTTTAACTTTAATACTACTAACTCATAAGAATTTAGCACCAAATCTCCAACCAAAGACCCATCTAGTTCTTCATCTTCATAAACTGAGATCCAGTGCTGCTTATTCATATGCCAGCCTGTACGGATATAAGGATAAATGTCTCGAAGCATGGCGCCGTGTTCAGGCTCGACTTTTAAATTAATCGCAGCTTTTCCTTGCAAATGAAAAGTCAGCATAAAGACTTTATCCATGACTTTATAAACATCACAGCCCTCAGCAAAAGGCTGAGTCACAGTGACTTCAGGAAGTTTTAAAGCAGTAAATGATGCAATTTGATGTAAAGACATAAGCTATGGATAAATCATCAGAAAACTGTGGATAATGCTTAAATTATCCACAGTTTTTGTTTGGGATGTGAATAAATTAAGACGAACAGCTGACCATGACTTCAGGCACGTCACTCGGCAATGGCGCTAAATCTTCAGGCTGTTCCAAATCGGGCTGTTTCAGGTAAGGCTGACTGAGTAATTTAAACAGACGGTCGACTTCAGAAAAATCATCCCGTTCTGCCAGTTCAATGGCTTTCTGTGCCATATGATTACGCAGAATATAATGCGGATTGGCCAGTTGCATGGCGGCGTCTAATTCTTCAATATCTTGGTGTTCACGGATAGATTCATATTGCGCCAAGAATGCTTCAAACTGACGACGGTCTAAGCAATCATCTTTCATGGCTTCATAGTCTTTATTTTGCAACCGGATAAAACTTTGGGTGTAGTCCAGTTGTTCACTCTGTAAAATGCGCAGAAAGGCCATTGCGCAGTCAAAACTGTCTTTATGGAAACTTGGCAAGCCCATTTTCTGGTTTAAACCATGTTTATAATGCTCTAAAAATGTTGGCTCATAGTGCTCCAGACACGCTGCTAAATCCTGTTTCCATTGTTCTTTGTCATAATCTGTAGGGCAGAGCGGCACCAGATTGTTTAACCATTGCCACAAATTCCAGTGTCCGATACTTGGCTGCTGCTGATAGGTATAACGCCCTTGGTAATCCGAGTGGTTATTGATCCAGTTCGGACGGAAGCGCTCCATAAAGCCATAAGGACCAAAGTCCAAAGTTGAACCGGTAATATTCAGGTTGTCGGTATTCATCACGCCATGTGCAAAACCGACCAGTTGCCATTTGGCAATCATCACCGCAGTGCGCTGAATAACTTTGGTGGCAAAGCTCAGAATCGGCTGTTCGTCTTGCAGACATTCCGAATAATGCCATTCGATACATTTCTGGGTAAATTCAGCCAGCAGATCTGGCTGATACTGATTGATCCATTCGAAATGACCGAAACGGATATGACAATCCGAAGTGCGCAACATCATCGCGCCCGGCTCTAGCTTCTCACGCTGAATACCTTGCATTGATGAAGTAAAACCGACCGCATTACTGGATGCTACACCCAAGGCATTTAAGGCATGACCCGCCAGATACTCACGAATGACTGACCGCAGCACGGCACGACCATCGCCCATGCGTGAATATGGCGTTGCACCAGCACCTTTTAGATGTAGGTCAATGGTCTGCTGGTTCTGATCCAGAATCTGAGCAATCAACAACCCACGACCATCTCCCAACTGTCCTGCCCATTGCCCAAACTGATGGCCTGCATAGACCATAGCCAAAGGTTCAAACTCAGCAAAGACTTTCTGACCACTACAAATCTCGACCCATTGCGCCTTGTCTTCATCCGACCATTGTAGTTGTTCTGCCAAAGCGGCATTGAAGTGCCCGGCTTTTGCACCTTTTAACGGCAGCGGAACTTGATGATGATAGAGGCGAGCAGGTAGTGTTTGATAGCGAGAGTTAAAATACATAGCATCAGTACAGGATTGGAATACATGAACTATAACAAAGATAGCTGTATAAAACTGTTGTATAAGCGAGAGTTCACGTTATCTTTCGGACATAAAAAAAGCCCCAATCGGGGCTTTAGTGTTCAACAGCTTTTATTGAGAAACTGCAGATTTTTTCAGATTACGAACCAGTAGATTCAAGGTTTGACGATGATGGGAAAGACGCTGTTCAACCAGCTGGAATTCAACTTTCAGCTTGTCATCCATCTGATGGATTTTTTCAGCCATCGATGCTTTCTTGACCTGAATTTCCTGTTCTTTCAGCTTCGCCCAGTCATTTAAAGTTTGGGTAAATGCATCATATTCCTGTGCGATCTTGGTTTTTACCGCCGAGATATCTTCAGAAACATCATGGCCATATACCGCAAGATCCTGTTCAGCATATTTAAACTTCATTGCCAATTCCGCTTTTTTGATATTAAAGCTAGGAATGCGGCGCAAGTTTTTAGCTAAACCAAGTTTAGAACAAGTCCAAATCAACCATTTAGTTGGATCGTACTGCCACCATTTCACGCCGTTACGGTAATCGTATTGGAAAATATGGTGATAGTTATGATAACCCTCACCCCAAGTTGCAACCGCGAGTACGAAGTTGTCACGTGCAGTATTTTCGTCGGTATAAGGACGATTTCCCCACATGTGGCACAGTGAGTTAATGAAGAAGGTCACATGATGGCTCAGGATTAAACGCATTAATCCACCCAATAGCAACACGCCCCAGACATCGCCGACTGCCCAGCCGATTGGAAGTAAAATCGCAGCATGAACAGCAATCACTAAAGGAACGTAGTATTTGTCCTGAAACATTACCACTTTGTCTTTTAACAGATCTGGCGCATTTTTATAGTTGGCAGCACCAGATGGATAATCACGTAACATCCAGCCAATGTGTGCATACCAGAAGCCTTTATTGATCGAGTACGGGTCTTGATCAACATCATCGACATGACGGTGATGGGTACGGTGACCAGATGCCCAGAATAAAATACTGTTCTGTACAGCAAATGTACCCATAATCATCAAGATGATTTTTAATGGTAAAGTGGCTTCATAAGCACGATGTGCCCACAGGCGATGGTATCCTGCTGTAATGCCGAGGCTGCTTACGCCCAGTAAAACAAACATACTGATCCAAGCGGCAGCGCTAAAATCATGGTGATACGCATACAACGGAATCGCGATCAGGGCTACGATTGGTAAAAATACCAATGCAAACACAGCAATCCAGTTGATGGGGGCTTTGGGTAAGGGAGCATTCATCTCCAACAGCACTCCTAGAACCTCGGAAGGTATAACAAAAAGCAGAAACTACTGTTGGTTTTAACAGCAGCCTATCTTGTCCATATTAGCATGCGCCCTAAGGCATCACTAGCATTATTGTACGGTTGTATTGTACTTGTCGGTAACAGAATAAGTAGGGCAGAAGTGACCATTTTGCGAGCGTAGACAGGCTCTGATTTCCGACTAAGTAACTGAGGATTATCACTCTTTCAGAAAATGGAAACGGAATGAATCAGATGAAAATCGTTGTTCATAATTTCTACAATATTATCAGGAAATTTGCAGAATATAGAGGTTGGGCAACTTAATTTCACTTTTAAATAAAATCTGATTAAGGAAGGTTCACACTTTCATTATTGCGTCATCGAAATGAACTGGGTCAAGAAATACCTAGATCAATCAAGGCTAAGAGAGATTATTTAGAGTTGTTGTAGCATCAGTTTTGGATAATCGGTAATCAGCCCCTGAATGCCCCAGTCTCGCAGCTGTTTCGCACGGGTGATATCATTGACTGTCCAGACACTGATATTCAACTCGGCAGCCTGCGTGGCTTGAATCAGGTCTTTACTGGCCATTTCGTCCATCCAGCCAATATGACAGCATCCAAGTTCCAGCGCCTGATCAATGGCCTGATGTTTGACATCGGTTTCAATCAATAAACCGCGTTTTAAACGTGAGTTTTGCTGTTTGAAGGCATCCAGAATTTTGGCATCAAAGCTGGTAATAATGGCTGCCTGCTCATAGCCTTGTAACTGCTGTTCGACTTCAAACGCGATTTTTTCAGCTGCTGCTTCAGATGCTACGCTTTTAATTTCGACTTCAATATGCTCGAAATTTCGAATGACATTTAAGGTTTGATCGAGCAATGGGGTCGCTTCGATTTTATTCCATTCTGACCAGGCCACTGCGTGATTATATTGGGTAAGATCTTGACGGTTACACTCGTATAGATGCTTCTGCAAACCGGTGGTACGCACAAAGTCGTCATCATGCATGATGATTAAGGCATTGTCTTTGAGCTGACGGACATCAAACTCAACGGCGCGAATGCCGATCTCCTGAATATATTGAAAACCGCCCAAGGTATTTTCAGGGGCTTCGCCACGTGCACCACGATGACCAATTATGCGCATAAGATGCTCATGAGTGGGAAAGTTAAGTTCATTTTGCGAGGGCTACGTGACAGAAGGATGACACTTTCTATTTTCGTCAGATGCTCTGTAAAATCAAGAGACATCTGATGGGTATTTTCAGATGCTAACTTGAAACATAATTTTACTTTTCGATGCTGTCATTGATATTTTTTTGCCACAGCACTTCGGAACCGCCCTCGCTTCGTTGCAGGGTGCGTGATGCTACAAATAACCAGTCCGATAAACGGTTAAGTAGTTGCAGTGACGCTGCCTGAATATTTTGGTCACGGTGATGAACTGACATTACGCTGCGTTCTGCACGACGGCAAACCGCACGAGCCTGATGGGCAAAACTACATACCAATGTGCCTGCCGGCAGAATAAAATCTTTGAGCATTGGTAAGGCCGCATTCATTCGGTCGATATCATTTTCCAAAAACTCAATCGATACCGGTTGCACCAGATTAAAACCCGGAATGCAGACTTCGCCGCCCAGATCAAATAGCCAGTGCTGAATCAGGCTTAAAGATTTATCCCAAGCGGCTTGATCTTTAATAGTGCTTGCTGAAATTTGTGCGCGTAATACGCCAATCACGGCATTCAGTTCGTCGACATCGCCGAGTGCATCAATACGTAAATCATCTTTGGCAACACGTGAGCCATCACCGAGTCCGGTAGTGCCTGAATCGCCTGTGCGCGTGTAAATTTTACTTAAACGGTGGCCCATATGTGTTCCTTGAATTTTTAATGAAGATAATAAAAAAGGATAATGTCGGTCATAACATTATCCATAAACTGCGCTGTTTTAAAGTTTTTTGCTGTTTAGAGCTTAGTATTTAAAAGTGATTCCAATAGAAGCGAGGCGGTCACTGGCAATGTAATAAGATGTGGCATCATTAAATGCTGTTTTGTAATTGGTATCACCTAGGTTACGAATATTCACAAAGGTTTTTAAGTGAGGATTCACTTGCCAATAGGCATTCATATCAATGACTGCATAGCCTGGAATAAGGCCTTTATCCTCCTTAGATTTACCTTTAGCTACTAAAGACGTGGACGCACCATACTGACCATTATCCCAACCCAAGGTTAGGTTGAAGTTTTGGCGTGGGCGATTTGGCAAATCTTTATCTTTATCATCGTTCTTGGCTTGAATATACGCATATTCAGCATTGGCATAGAAGTCATCTTGTGTCAATTTTAAACCCAATTCAGCACCATTAAAGGTGGCGCTGTCCATATTTTCAAATACCCAGTTGGTATCTCCGTTAGAGACCATAATATTGTCGACTTGGGTTTGAAAAGCAGAACCGTATAATGTCATTGATGGGGTGATTAGATGATCAAAACCAATTTCATAAGATACACTTTCTTCTGGTTGTAGGTCAGGATTACCGCCCCACCAAGCGGGTTCACTAATAATTTGCCCGACAACTGGGGCACGAAATGCTGTTCCGACATTGGCATAAATACTTGATGTAGGGCTTAGGGTATGTCGAACAGCGAGTTGTCCTACACTATGTGTACCAAATTGCTGATTGTCTTCAACTCGAATACCCGCTTGGGTGCTGATGACATCATTTTGATATTGGTGCTGTAAATAATAGCCAGTGCTATCATTTTCATCTTTAAAGGTGTTTAAACTTTCAGCTTCTGTCTTATTGTAATGTACACCCGCAAGAAGTTTATGCTCGGCGTTGATTTGCCATTGAATATTGGAATCTATTTCTTGTTGTTCAGTGATTACAGTCGATGGATAAGCGCTTTGTACAATTACGTATTCATCTTCAAATTGTGATAGGCGAGTTTCCCACACTAAATTTGGATTAAGCTTAAAATAACCTTTAATATTATAAAGGCGATTGGTGAAATCATAAGCTTCTGGTGCACCAGAAGAGAAGTAGTCGCCGTGACCTTCATTTTCTTTAAATTCCGCTGACAATCCAAAGTTGTCTTGATCAACGCCTAATTTCGCTGAATAGCCTTTTTGATCGAAACCTGCTTTTTTAGCTTGATTGCTAATAATTTGGTCACCATCTGTTTCTAGGCGTTGCCCACGAATTTGGGCGTAATAGCCATTTTCAGCAGCATCAACACCGACAAGTGATTTGTAGGTATTTTTTTCACCGACTTCGACCGTTGTAAACGCACTATTTTCTGTCGGTGTTTTGGAAATGAGTTGAATTACACCTCCAATTGCATCAGTACCATATTGTACCGATGCAGGGCCTTTTAGAATTTCAATTTGCTTAATGTCTGTCGTATCAATTAAATGTAAATTTGTACCTGCAACAGTTGCGGTATTTGAGCGCATACCATCTTGTAAAATTAAGGTATGTGCGGCATTGCTGCCACGCAAGAAAATTGAAGCTGGTTGACCATAGCCACCCACTTGTTTGACTGATAGCGCTGCTTCTTTCGTTAATAATGAAGGTAAGTCAGCAATAGGGGATTGTTGAATCGTTTTTTCATCAATCACATTTAGACGCATCGGCACATTTTCAATATTTTGTTCGCTGCGTGATGCCGTGATCACAATGGTATCTAAAGATGCTTTCGCAACTTTTTGCTCGTTAGCAAAAACAGATGAAGTGGTACCCAACGCAAGTGCGATCGCACCTACCAAGGCAGTAGGTTGACAATGAAGTGACATGTTAAAGCTCCATACATTCACTTCCCCGTGAATGATTGAGTTATAGAACACAGCAAGCAGGTTTCCGGACTTAAATGTGCAAAGCAGCGACTTTGCTGTATATCCACCTTCCCACATCAAGATGCAGTGGTGTAAACCAAAGAGTTTAAATTGAGATACGTTTCATTTTTTACCGTTGCGGGGGCAGTGCTGGATTTACACCAGCTTCCCTAAAGCCTGAAGGCTTGGACTTGCTGCAAAGTGAGCGCAGTATAAAGTCAATATGAGTTATACACAATCTGCATAGAGAATAATCCAGATGAACTTTACGCAAGTCAGAAAAATTGCATTACAATGATTTGCCCCAATCTTATAGATTGTTCAATACATTGGTAGATCTAGAGCCAACATAATATGCGAACCCGTGCCAAAATTTGTGGAATCACCCGAGTTGAAGATGTACATGCCGTAGTCAATGCTGGCTGTGACGCGATAGGATTTGTATTTTATCCACCGAGTCCACGACATGTTACTTTAGAGCAGGCTGAAATCCTGATCCGGTCGGTTCCAGCTTATGTACAGGCGGTGGGCTTATTTGTGAATAGTCACGCAGATGAAATTCAGGATATTCTTAAAACCGTTCCACTGGATATTTTACAATTTCATGGCGATGAAACACCTGAACAGTGTCAGGCCATCACCCAGCAGGTCGGACGCCGCTGGTATAAAGCCATTCAGGTAAAACCTGATCTGGATGTGGTTGCAGAAATTCAGCGTTATCAAGATGCAGGCGCAAGTGCAGTACTATTAGACGCATGGCATCCTGACCTGAAAGGCGGCACAGGGCACAGCTTCGATTGGGATACATTTCCCAAACTCAATCTTCCCTTGGTCTTGGCAGGCGGTTTAAATCCTGACAATATCGAACAGGCAATTCTCACCACACAGGCCTATGCCGTGGATGTGAGTGGCGGTGTCGAGTCCGCAAAAGGTATTAAAGACCAACAACTCATAGAACGCTTTATGCAAGGAGTCCATCGTGGATCAGCAAAGTACTAGCCAGAACAGTCAGGCAGTTGACTATACCCAATTCCCGGATGAACGCGGGCATTTCGGTATTCATGGCGGACGTTTTGTGTCAGAAACACTCATGGCGGCTTTAGAAGACTTGGAAAAGCTCTATTTCCGTATGAAAGATGATGCGCAGTTTTTGGCAGAATTTGACCGTGACATGGCGTTTTACGTCGGTCGTCCGAGTCCTTTATATCATGCTGAACGATGGTCGAAAGAGTTGGGTGGCGCACAGATTTACCTGAAACGTGAAGACCTGAACCATACCGGTTCGCACAAAGTAAATAATACAATCGGTCAGGCCTTACTGGCGAAGCTTTCCGGCAAGAAACGTATTATTGCCGAAACAGGGGCAGGCCAGCACGGTGTGGCGACGGCCACCATCGCAGCACGTTTAGGTCTTGAATGCGTAGTATTCATGGGCGCAGACGATGTAAAACGTCAGGCGATGAACGTCTACCGTATGCGTTTATTGGGTGCGACGGTTGTGCCGGTAGAAAGTGGCTCCAAAACATTAAAAGATGCCATGAACGAAGCCATGCGTGATTGGGTGACCAATGTTGATTCAACTTACTACGTCATTGGTACCGTGGCAGGTCCACATCCATATCCGCAACTGGTTCGTGATTTCCAGTCGATCATTGGTCGTGAAGCACGCCGTCAGATTCTGGAACAGGCTGGCCGTTTACCAGATGCCCTAGTGGCATGTGTCGGTGGTGGATCCAATGCCATGGGCTTGTTCTATCCATTCCTGAATGACCAAGATGTGAAAATGTATGGTGTTGAAGCAGCAGGTCATGGGATTGAATCAGGCAAGCACTCTGCGCCGTTGAATGCCGGTCATGTCGGTGTACTGCATGGCAACCGTACTTATTTAATGTCGGATGCACAAGGTCAGATTATCGAAACCCATTCAATTTCTGCAGGTCTGGATTATCCGGGTGTGGGTCCGGAACATAGCTTCCTGAAAGATATGGATCGTGTTAAATACGTACCAATTAATGACCAAGAAGCGCTACAAGGTTTCCGCGACTTGACCAAGATTGAAGGTATTATTCCGGCGTTGGAAAGCGCACACGCCATGGCATACCTGACCAAACTTGCACCGACCATGGACAAGGATCAAATTATTCTTGCGACGGTTTCAGGTCGTGGTGATAAGGACTTGATGACCGTTGCCCGTATTGATGGCGTGGAAATGGTAGAGATGTAAGTTCCTTAAAGTCCTCTCCTTATAGGAGAGGGTTTGGGAGAGGTTATTTCAAATAAAAATCGTGCTAAGTTTTCTTAGCACGATTTTTTATGGAGTCAATTTTAAAAGAACCCGCTGGTCTGGAATTAAGAAAATTCACCTTGCGCGCGTTCTTTGGCCCATTCACGTAAAACAAATTTCTGTAATTTACCGGTCGAGGTTTTTGGAATTTCGGTAATCACCACATCCTTAGGCACTTTAAAGCGGGCCAGATGTTCACGGCAAAATTCCATAATTTCTTCTTCAGTGGCCTTGGTGCCTTCTTTGAGCTCAATAAAGGCACAAGGAACTTCCTGCCAGCGTGGATCAGGCTTGGCGACTACCGCTGCAGTCAGCACCGCCGGATGCTGATACAGTACTTCTTCCACTTCAAGCGATGAAATATTTTCTCCGCCAGAAATAATCACATCTTTGGAACGGTCGGTAATTTTGGCATAGCCATCCGGTTGGCATACCGCCAAATCTCCCGTATGGAACCAGCCACCGGCAAAGGCTTCTGCTGTCGCCTCAGGATTTTTCAGATAACCTTTCATCACGATATTGCCACGGAACATGATTTCACCCATGGTCTGACCATCATGTGGCACTTCCTGCATGGTATCCGGATCAAGCACTTTCATGCCATCTTGCAATGGATACGGGACGCCTTGACGTGAATGTAACTGTGCCTGTTCCTGAATAGACAGATCGCTCCAGCCTGCCTGTGAAGCGCAGAGTGCAGAAGGGCCATAGGTTTCAGTCAAGCCGTAAACATGCGTTACGTTAATACCGATATTGCGCATGCCTTCAATAATTGCTGCTGGAGGTGCGGCACCCGCCACCATCACTTCGACACGGTGATCAATCTTGGTCTTTTTCTCTTCAGGCGCGTTAATCAACATCGACAGAACAATCGGTGCACCACAGAAGTAATCGACCTTATGTTCAGCGATCAGCTTAAAGATCCGTTCAGCATCAACTTTACGCAAGCAAACGTTGGTTCCACCGTTGGCCGCCATGGTCCAGGCAAAGCACCAGCCATTACAGTGGAATAGCGGCAGTGTCCATAAATAGGTGGCACGTGGTGTCATGCCACAGGCAATAATATTACTGGCTGCGTTAATGTAGGCACCACGATGATGATAGACCACGCCTTTCGGGTTGCCGGTGGTCCCAGAAGTGTAACTTAAGCTGATGGCATCCCATTCATCTTGAGGTAAATGCCATTCAAAGTTTGCATCGCCTTGCGCAATCCAGTCTTCATATTCGATTTGGCCAATACGCTGGTCTTCACCTTCAAACTCTGCATCAGCCACATCAATGACATAAATGTCTTGTGAAACTAGAGCGAGTGCTTCAGTCGCAAGTGCAGTAAATTCAGGATCAACCAATAATACTTTGCTCTCAGCATGTTCCAGCATGAAAGCAAGGGTCTTGGCATCCAGACGGGTATTTAAGGTATTCAGGACGGCACCTGCCATTGGTACAGCAAAATGCGCTTCGATCATGGCAGGGACGTTAGGCAGCAGGACAGACACGGTATCATTTTTACCGATGCCTAATTTTTGGAGTTGGTTGGCAAACTGACGACAACGGTTGTATTTCTCACGCCAGGTAATACGACGCTTACCGTGAATAATCGCGTTCTGGTTTGGATAGATATAAGCTGCACGATCAAGATAGCGTAAAGGTGATAAGGCTACAAAATTCGCGGGGGTACGCGGTAATTCATCATATGCGCTAACCATTGTAAAACTCCGTTCTATATTTATTTTCATATCCTGTTGAAAAGATATGTATTTCTCAGAAATCTTGCATTTATGCTTTAGTCGAGTACGATTTTACAAATTTTAAGTATTTGAATATTAATAAAAATATTTAACCCTACTTAAATGTTTTGAACGCATGGGTTCCCAAGTTTGATTTTTTAGGTATTTTACTCTAGTTCAGCCATTAAAATAATATGAGCCCAGGAAGAATAATGAAAATACAACAGGCGAATGACGTCTGGCGAAACTGGTCGGGGAGCCAGTTCAGTGCCGCTCGGATTGTTCAGCCCAGCCAGATCAGTGAATTACAAAGTTTAGTGAAGACCCATGCACACATTCGTGCAGTGGGTGCAGGACATTCATTTAGCCCATTGGCCAAAACAGATGAGGTGTTGCTTAATCTCGATTTGTTAAAAGGTATCGTTGCCTTTGATCAAGAGAAAACCCAATGCACCGTGCGGGCCGGGACGCGTTTATATGATTTGGGGAAAGATCTGGTACCGATCAATCAGGCCTTAATCAATCAGGGCGATATAGACCAGCAAAGTCTGGCCGGAGCGATTTCTACCGGAACGCATGGCACGGGCATCGATTTACCTTGCATCTCTGCTTTTGTGGAAGGCTTTGAATTGCTGACCGCGGATGGAGAGCTGTTGCAATGTCATCGTGAGCAGAATGCTGAGATATTTCAGGCTGGACGGGTGGCATTGGGCAGCTTAGGCATATTGACCCAAATAACCCTGCAAAATCGACCACGATATAAACTAAAAGAACAGATCCAGCTCTGTTCATTAAAAGACATATTTACCCATATTGGTCAATGGAAACATCAGCACCGACATATTGAGTTTTGGGCTTTTCTGCATGCCGATCAGGTGATACTGAAAACCCTGGATGACACGGAGGATGACATTCAGCCGAGACAGGAAAGCTGGCCTTCGGAAGATACTTTATTAACCGTATGTTCGGAATTGACGCGACTTTTCCCAAAGACAAATCCCTATCTGCAAAAACTGCTGAGTGTGTTTGTTAAATCGACTTGCTATGTAGATTGGTCATCCCGGATTTTTCCGACCTCGCGCAATACCAGATTTAATGAAATGGAATATCAGATTCCGGTTGAGCAAGGTTTGCAATGTCTGGAAGAGGTTTTAGCGACTTTAAGGAAGCATAAGGTGCCGATGTTTTTCCCGATCGAGTTCCGTTATGTCAAAGGCGATGAGATCTGGCTGAGTCCTTTTTATCAGCGCGATTCAGTTTCCATTTCCATTCATCAGTTCTATAAACAGGATTATCATGCGATTTTTGATCTGGTCGAGCCGATTTTACAGAAATATCAGGGACGACCGCATTGGGGCAAGTTACATAGTATGAGCGCAGCATCACTGCGCGAACTCTACCCGAAATGGGATAATTTCATGGTGCTACGTCAGCAATTGGATCCACAGCAAAAATGGCTGAATCCATATTTAAAAGAATTGTTTTTATCTGGGAAATGAGGAGAGGGCGATGCAATCAAATTATTTTCAGCAACTGACACAAGACTTAAAACGGCAGGGCACTGGCACACCGCAACTGATTTTAGATTTAAAAACCTATCAACGTAATTTGGACTATGTACAGTCAAAATTGCCTGCGCAGTTACAACCGCGCCTGGTGGTGAAATCCTTAGCCAGCATTCAGCTACTC
Source organism: Acinetobacter sp. AS5 (assembly GCF_048957595.1). Taxonomy (NCBI): domain Bacteria; kingdom Pseudomonadati; phylum Pseudomonadota; class Gammaproteobacteria; order Moraxellales; family Moraxellaceae; genus Acinetobacter; species Acinetobacter sp. AS5. Next base: position 41,163 of record NZ_JARDAL010000017.1, read on the forward strand.
AAACTGGCCAGTGAAAAACTAAATACCCAGCGCTTTATGGTCTTTCATCTGCCGCATCTTTCCTGCATAAGTGCGTCATTTCCACAGGCCGATATCTTGCTGGGTAAACCGATGCCGATTCAGGCGGTAAAACGTTTTTATCAAACTTCACCTGAGCAAAATAAAGCCAATGATCAAGAAAATATTCAATGGCTGATTGATGATGTGGAACGATTAAAACAATATCTGCAACTCGCGCAAAGCTTGAATATCTGCCTGAATGTCAATATTGAAATTGATGTAGGACTGCATCGTGGCGGCGTACAAACGCAGCAGCAATTTATAGCTTTAATGAAGCTGATTCAGCACAACGCGGCTTATCTCAAACTTTCGGGTCTAATGGGCTATGATGCACATGTCGCCAAACTGCCAAAAATTTTGAAAAGTCCCGACAAAAGTTATCAGCAATCACAGCAGATGTATCAACAATACAAAACGATGATTCAGCAGCAATTCCCCGATTTATGGCATGAGGGGCTGTGTTTTAATGGTGGTGGTAGTCCGACCTTTATGCAGCATTGCCAGCAAAGTGTTTGTAATGATCTAGCCTTTGGCTCGATGCTGCTTAAGCCCAGTGATTTTGATCTGGCGAATCTGGCTGAACTGCAATGTGCACTCTGGATTGCCGCACCCATTTTAAAAGTGTTGCCTTGTAGTCAGATTCCCGGTCTGGAGCTGCTGAATCATTTTCCAAAAAAATATAAAGCCGTATTTATTTACGGGGGTTATTGGCGAGCAGATTATATCTACCCTGAAAAAAGCCGGCCGCATGTATTGTATGGCCGAAGCAGTAATCAGGAAATGCTTCAGGTGCCCATGCAGTGCGATATTCATGTCGATGATTATGTGTTTTTAAGACCGACACAAAGTGAAGCTATCATCCCGCAATTCGCTCAGCTTTATGTTTATACAGAGGGAGAGTTTATCCAGTGGCAGACTTTGCGGGAGTAACTACATTCTGAAGGCAAAAATGAGCTTAAGCCTTTAAAGATCAGGCACAGATTTGGCGGTAAATCTTATTTTTATTGGGAAAAGGTTTAATCATGCGGCTAAGCCGTGTAAAATTCGAATCGATTTTATTTATCCACCGTTTTTATCTTTTGAGGCTGTGCCTCGATCATAATCTCGCGGTGATATGCTCCATGGTACGGGGCATCACTCCTTAAGGATTTCTTATGCCAATTATCACTTTGCCAAATGGCGATCAAAAACAGTTTGATCACGCCGTATCTGTGATGGACGTTGCACTTAGCATTGGTCCTGGTCTTGCAAAAAATACAGTTGCTGGTCGTGTCAACGATCGTTTGGTTGATGCGTCTGATCTCATCACTGAAGATGCAACACTACAAATTATCACGCCTAAAGACGAAGCCGGTGTTGAGATCATTCGCCATTCTTGCGCGCATTTGGTCGGTCATGCGGTTAAGCAACTGTTCCCAGAAGCAAAGATGGTCATTGGTCCGGTCATTGAAGAAGGTTTCTACTATGACATCTGGATGCCACGTCCGTTTACCTTAGACGACATGGCAGCGATTGAAGAGCGTATGAAAAAGCTCATCGATCAAGACTATGATGTTGTGAAAAAAATGACACCACGTGATGAAGTGATTGCTGAATTCACTGCGCGTGGCGAAGAATACAAATTGCGTTTGATTGCAGACATGCCTGAAGAAACCCAAATGGGCTTGTACTACCATCAAGACTATTTGGATATGTGCCGTGGTCCGCACGTACCAAATACCAAATTCTTAAAATCATTCAAGCTGACTAAAATCTCTGGTGCTTACTGGCGCGGTGATGCGAAAAACGAACAGCTACAACGTATTTACGGTACAGCGTGGGCAGACAAAAAACAGCTTGCTGCTTATGTAAAACGTATTGAAGAAGCAGAAAAACGCGACCACCGTAAAATCGGTAAAGCGCTTGATTTGTTCCACATGCAAGAAGAAGCACCGGGTATGGTGTTCTGGCATCCGAATGGCTGGACCATTTATCAAGTGCTTGAACAATATATGCGTAAGGTACAACAAGACAACGGCTACGAAGAAATTCGTACACCACAGGTTGTTGATTTCACGCTTTGGGAAAAATCAGGACATGCTGCCAACTATGCAGACAACATGTTCACCACGCATTCTGAAAATCGCAACTATGCGGTGAAGCCAATGAACTGTCCTTGTCACGTACAAGTGTTCAATCAAGGCTTGAAGTCGTATCGTGATCTTCCGGTACGTCTGGCAGAGTTTGGTTCATGTCACCGTAACGAACCATCTGGTTCTTTGCATGGCATTATGCGTGTACGCGGCTTTACTCAAGATGATGCGCACATTTTCTGTACCAAAGAACAGATTGGTCCTGAAGTTGCAGACTTTATCAAATTGACACTGGATGTATACAAAGATTTTGGCTTCGAAGAAGTACAAATGAAGTTGTCGACGCGTCCTGAAAAACGTGTGGGTGATGACAAGCTTTGGGATATGGCAGAAAAATCTTTGGCAGATGCTTTAGATGCTGCGGGTCTTGAGTGGGAGCTTCAACCGGGTGAGGGCGCATTCTATGGTCCGAAGATTGAATTCTCTCTGAAAGACTGCTTAGGTCGTGTCTGGCAGTGTGGTACCATTCAGTGTGACTTTAACTTGCCAGAACGTCTAGATGCGTCTTATGTCACTGAAGATAATGACCGCGATCAGCCAGTAATGTTACATCGTGCAATTCTTGGCAGTTTCGAGCGTTTTATTGGTATACTGATCGAACACTACGCAGGCTTCATGCCACCTTGGTTGGCACCAATGCAAGCATGTGTGATGAACATTACCGATTCTCAAGCTGAGGCATGTGAGTCAGTCGTCGCAAAACTTAAAGAAAACGGTATCCGTGCAATTTCTGACTTGAGAAATGAGAAAATCGGCTTTAAGATTCGTGAACGTACATTAGAGCGTATTCCTTACTTACTGGTACTTGGGGACCGTGAAGTAGAGGAAGGTACCGTAAACGTGCGTACCCGCTCAGGAACAAATTTGGGTACTATGTCAATCGATGCTTTCGTTGACTTAGTAAAAGCAGCCGTAGCCGAACGCGGCCGGTACATTGTGGAGTAACAGCGATTAAACAGCCTGACCGTAATCAACAGGGCGGTAACAAATCAAACCGTCCTGCCTTGAATGATGAAATTCGTGCGAAAGAAGTCCGTCTTGTAGACGAAAATGGTGAGCAAAAAGGGATTGTAAGCTTAGCTGACGCCCTACGCGCAGCAGAAAGTGTTGAGCTTGATCTTGTTGAGATCGTAGCAAACGCTGAGCCACCAGTATGTAAGATCATGGACTTCAACAAGCATTTGTTTGATCTTAAGCAAAAGCAGAAAGAAGCGAAGAAAAAACAACATCAAGTCCAGGTGAAAGAAATCAAGCTACGCCCGGGTACTGATGTTGGTGATTACAACGTAAAACTACGTGCAATCATCAAGTTCCTTGAAGAAGGTAACAAGGTGAAAATCACGCTTCGTTTCCGTGGTCGTGAAATGGCGCACCAACAGTTGGGTCTAGCTCAATTGCAAAAAATTGAAGCTGACGTGGCTGAATTCGGTACTGTTGAGCAGATGCCGAAAATGGAAGGCCGTCAAATGGGTATGCTACTTGGTCCTAAAAAGAAAAAGTAAGCACTCATTAAGCGAAAAAAGCCCTGCATATGCAGGGCTTTTTTTATGCTCTAAAGTTCCAGGCACTTTGTATGGCCTGCATAATCTGTTGAGCTTGCGGGCGGGAAAACATCGACAGCTGAATCCGGAAAAATCCAAGACAAATTTGATTTATTAGACCGGATTGATGCAATTTAAAATCCAAAGTGCCATCACGTTGACTAATCACATGCGCTGGCATGTTATAGAGCCAGCTTTTGAGATGTGCTTTGAGAGAAGCATAGCGTGGATTCAGAAAGCTATACTGTACCGAATGTCGTTTTAAGCACAGGCTGATGCGGAAACCGGCCAAAGTATAATAAATAGAGTATGAGGTTATTTTGAGTTTGGTTCCCAGCATAAGCAGCGAAAGACCAAGAAAGCCGCCAATATAAACATAAAAGCTAGGAGACTCCTGCCATAAAAATAATAGTCCTTGGAAAAAACTGGAATTGCTACGCACACTGCTGAAATAAAAAATGCTGAATATTCCGATCGGATAACAAAACAGCAAATATCCCGTAGTGCGCATGATCGGGCTAGCTTGATGAAACAGGATGTTTTCTGGCGCATTCATGGTTTATTTTTATGATCAGAAAGCGTATTGCCTCCATGAGCTTAGGTAATCTCTAGCCAAAAAGAAAGGCCCTTTCGGACCTTCCTTTGCGTACTTAATCAAGCTTATTCCACTGATTTTTCATCGTTTGCAATGAGCAGTTTATTGCCAATCGGGATTTGACGTGGCAATTTTTCTTCTGGAATAATGCGCTGCAAGTCGATGATCAATAAACCATTTTCATAGTCTGCCTGTTGTACCTCAATATATTCATCCAGACGTAAAGACAATTTAAATGCACGTCGCGCAATGCCTTTGTACAGGAATTCAATACTGTCATTGCTCTGGTTTTCAGGCTTGCCTAGGATGGTCAGCAACTTATTTTCCAGACGAATGTCGAGTTCTTCCTGACGAAAACCCGCAGTTGCCACCACGATGCGGTAATTATTCTCACCACGCTTTTCGATATTATACGGTGGGTAATTCGGTGCATCGCTTTGCATGGCATAGTCAATAAAGTCATTCAAGCGATCAAAGCCAATACTACGACGAAATAATGGATGAAGATTTAAGTTACTCATGATTAGAACCTTCTCACTAAAGCAAAGTTATAAAAACAAGAAAATAAGATCTGTCATGTCAGACATCAACAGCGCATAAGATTGACGCAATCCTTATGCAGAAATAAATATGTGTTTGGAGCTGAAATTTTCAAGATCAAAAAGAAAAAAATATATAAATTTTTAATAAGATTTTGATATTTATTGAAAAATAATTTTAAAATGCAGACTTGTTGTTTCTTTCTAAATCCTCTATGTTGAGTACATCGTCGCATAGTAAAAGTGCAGGGAGTATTAGAAGAAAATGATCGATTTATATTATTGGGGCACCCCCAACGGCCATAAAATTAGTATTGCTCTAGAAGAAATGGGGCTGGAATATCAAATTATTCCCATCAATATTCTGGAAAATGACCAGTTCCAGTCCGATTTTCTGGCTATTTCTCCCAATAATAAAATCCCGGCAATTGTTGATCAGGATGGGCCACATGGCCGCGCCATTTCAATTTTTGAGTCAGGTGCGATCTTGCAATATCTGGGTCGCAAAACAAGTCTGTTTTATCCAGCCGATGAAGTGAAGCGTATTCAGGTCGAACAGTGGCTGATGTGGCAAATGGGCGGTTTGGGGCCGATGCTCGGGCAAAATCATCACTTTAGCCGTTTTGCACCTGAGCGGATTGCTTATGCCACAGAGCGTTATGTCAATGAAAGCAAGCGTTTATATGGGGTGTTGAATAAACAGCTGGTCGGGCAGGAGTATGTGGCTGGCGAATACTCGATTGCAGATATGGCCATTTTCCCTTGGTTATTACGGCATGACTGGCAGCAGATCACTCTGGAAGACTATCCTGAAGTTTCCAAATATATCGATCGTTTGAATGCTCGTCCTGCGGTTCAGAAAGCGTTGGCAATACAGGTCAGTTAAGCGTCTGCCTTTATGTTAAAATAGCCTTAAGCAAATAAAGCCACCCTTACGGTGGTTTTTTATTGGATGGATATATGAACGATTTTCTTCTGAACTTTACCAAGATTGTTGAAAGTAATACCCGAATTTACTGGAGCATTCTTTTCGGCATTGCTGCATGTTTAGTGCTGTATGTTGCTGAAATTGTGCATATCGATCAGATGATTGCTGCCCTAAATACCAAAGATCAGCAGATTCTCCGTACTGCAATTGCACCGCTCAATGAGCAGTATAAGTGGGCGCGGATCATGGCGATGGTGACGGCAGTCGTTTGGTCCAGTTGGGAATACAGTAAAGCCAAGAAAAAAATGGGCTTGAGCCATTAATGCTGTAATGAGCCTATTTTTACTGTTTCTGTCGGCCTTTGGTGCAGCGACCTTACTACCTTTACAGTCTGAAGCGGTTTTGCTGGGGCTTTTAGTGCAGAACAAGCAGCATGCAGTGCTGTTAATTGCCGTGGCCAGTCTGGGCAATATTCTGGGGTCTTGTGTGAACTGGTATCTGGGTCTCAAGATTGAGCATTATAAAAATAAAAAGTGGTTTCCGGTTTCAGAAGACAAGATGCTTAAAGCGCAAGCGACCTATCAGAAATATGGTTACTGGTCTTTATTGCTGAGCTGGGTGCCTATCATTGGTGATCCGATTACTTTGATTGCGGGACTATTAAAAGAAAATTTTGCCCGTTTTTTGCTGATGGTCAGTATTGCCAAAGTTGGCCGTTATCTATTTGTCTATGCGGCCTTTGCCATGTTCTAAACTTGAAAATAGTTTTCCTGATTCAGTCTTGGATATTTTTTCAGACTTAAATCCTAAAATCATTCTTTAAATTCGCTTATTGAATGAAGATGCTTTTGTTTTAAACAAAGATGCTTTAGAATACTCGCTCCCTTACCTGCAGGTCGTTTTGTAATGGTGCAAACGAGCCGAACAGGTGTTCAAAAGAGGTTGTTATGCCTAAGATGAAAACTCGCCGTGGTGCAGCTAAACGCTTTAAAGCGACTGCTAACGGTTTTAAGCGTAAACAAGCGTTCAAACGCCACATTTTGACCAAAAAATCTGCTAAGCGTATTCGTCAATTGCGCGGCTGTGTAATGGTTCACGTAAGTGACGTTGCTTCAGTTCGTCGTATGTGCCCGTACATCTAAGGAGATTATAAATGGCTCGTGTAAAACGTGGTGTACAGGCTCATCGCCGTCACAAAAAAATTCTTGCTCGCGCTAAAGGTTACTATGGTGCTCGTTCACGCGTTTACCGCGTAGCGTTCCAAGCGGTAATCAAAGCTGGTCAATATGCTTACCGTGACCGTCGTCAGAAGAAACGTCAATTCCGCGCTTTGTGGATTGCACGTATCAATGCTGGTGCTCGTCAAAATGGTTTGTCGTACAGCCGTATGATCGCTGGCTTGAAAAAAGCTCAAGTGATTATCGACCGTCGCGTACTTGCTGACATCGCTATGCATGACGCAGTTGCGTTTGCTGCTTTAGCTTCTAAAGCTAAAGATGCATTGGCTGCATAAGTCTTTATGACTTGAAAAAGACCGCTTTTAGCGGTCTTTTTTTTAGATAATTTTAAGTTTCCTTTCCTGAGTATGAAATTTCATATTGGTAAGCTTTTCGAGCATAGAAATAGAAATATTTAACTCATTGGAAATTTCTTCAGCAGAAATACCATCATCTAATATAATATTTAAAGCTTCTTGAAGAAGAGTAGGAGTTTCGATAGGCATACTAATATCCTCCGATTCCTGTCTTGCCTCGCCATTGACTCTTAGGTGGATAGCACCAGTTTTATATTGATTGTCATCAATTAGATTAAGTTGCTTTGCTCTATATAGAATAGCTGCTTTACTAATTCCCCAAATTCTTTTGAATTCACTCATTTTATTCCAATCAAACCTTCCACCTTTAAATAAGATTGGAAAATTTGTTCTTAGCATGGATTGAGGTAATAGTAGTGCACTAGAAAATCTATGCGCTTGAGACTCAGTTAGGTTGTCGCCAGTAGTAACTCCATTATGAAGTACCATATGACCTATCTCATGTGCAATATCAAATCTTTGTCTGCAGGCACTTTTTTTACTAGTGTTTCGAACAATAATAGGTCTTTGACAAATCAATGATAAAGCATCAACTTCACTTGAAATAGAGTCAAAATCAGTTATAACAATGCCAATATCTTCACAGAACTCCGTTAAATTTTCGATGGGAGCTAAATTTAAATCAAATTGTTTTCTAAATTCCTCTGCAATTTTCTCAATTTGCTCACCTGTTAATTGATTATGATCAATTTCAATAGAATTAATTAAATATTCGGGCAAATCCACATGATGTTCAATATATCTAATTAACCGATTTAATTGTTCTGCTCTAGAAATAACGACTTGTTTTGCAAACTGTCGTGATGATTTAAGACTACGAAAATGGATTTGGTCTTCTTGTAAAGGAGAATGTACTTGATAGAAAAAATCTTTCTTTACATTAAAAATATCACATAACTCATTTAACAGTTCCTCAGTAGGATAACTAAGACCTGTTTCGAGTTTATGTATATATTGTTTTGACTTTTGAACTTTAGCTGCTACGTCTTCAAGTGATAACTCATTAAATAAACGCAGCAGTTTTAGTTCTAATCCATTAAAGGAATTAAACATTGTGGAACCTAATAATTGATTCAATTCTCTTGTGATTTGTTAGCTTTATTACGTTTACTAGATAGATTTCTAGTGCGTTTTTTGCCATTACTATCAGGGGTAAACAAATCATTTGTTTGAATTGAAGGAGCAAAGCTAGATGAATTATATTCCCAGAAAGCGACTATATTTTCGTTAATGTCATAGCTGACAAAACGGACAGTGGCTAATGGGAATCCATCTTCATCAATTGAATACATGAGTAAGAAATTGGAATAGCAAGGTAAGCCAACTTCATTGAAAAGGCTTAATTGTTCTGTTAAGACAAATGCACCTTTCTTGGTTGGATAAAAATAATTCTTTTCCTCAAAAAAACGACAAGGTGTTTGTCCTACTTTGAAAATAAATTTATTCGTTTTATCAACTATTTCAAATTTGTAAGGACAAGAATCATTGAGGAATTCTCTTTTCAAACAATTATGAGTTCTCTTAAAGAAAACAGTACCAAAGGTATAATTGTCATCATCAATATCACGGGTGTCTCGAAAACTTTTATCGAAACACTGAAGCATTAATTTTGCAATATAAGTTAACTTGTCATCTGTTAACTCTTTATCAAATGTTGAAGGGTGGGGGTATTTGACCATAAATAACGTATCCTTTACTTAATGTAATGTGGAAATCCTAAGTAGCGAATTTTTAATTTATTTCATTTTTATAAAAACGTCAACCAAATTATTTCTGATTATAGAAAAAGTCAACCAATTTTGACTTTGTCCATTAATTTTTTAAAATTTCTTGTGTTTAAAAAAGCTGCTAAAAAAATAGCTTCTTAAAATTCTTTTAAAGCCCGAAATAGTAACCAATCAGACAGATAATCACGGTAATCACAATTAAGGTCACTACATTTGCAGAAGAACTGGCTTTACCTGGATCTTGAGGTTTTTCTGCTTTAGAAATTTTTGGTGAACGATCTTCAGTACTCATACCGACAAATGGGTCAGGTGCAACTTTAGGTGTTAGCTGTGCAGTTTTATAGTGGTTGGCGACTTTGCTGATGAATTTAGCACTTAAATCATCAATTTTTTGCGAAAAATGTCGCAGATTGAGTTGCTGCTCCGGGCTGAGTACTTCGCCATCTGCACGATAGGGATGCTGGATTTTAGTTTGAATAAAGTCGTTTAAGGCGTCTAGGCGGTACAAAGTCTGGTGAGCATAATCCGCTGAATAGTCAGTGGGAATTAAGGCCAAATGACTTTCGCTATCGGCCTGAATGGCAGGCATGGTACCGTAATAAGGCAAATTGGTATACGCCGGCTCGATAAAATCTTGGGCAAGGCTACTTTCAAACAGTTCATGATCGGTATAGGTCTGGATATCATCCCAGTTTGGCGCTTCTAGATCCACATCAATGCGCTTGGCCAGTTTGGGATTTAACTCATAACACCAGAATGTTTCATGGCGTAAAGGGGATTGTTGTGATTTAGGCGCTTCGTAGTCATTGTCCGCGCTGTACCATTCAGGCAGTTCTTTACCAATGATCCAGGCAGTTTTGGTTTTGGCATCATGACTGACAATAAAATGCGCTAGTGGTAATAGCTCGACATTGGCATTCGGATTTTTTTCATCAACCAGTAAATCAGAGCGATGCAAACTCAGTCGGCGTACACCTTGTTTTTTCAGACCTTCCAGCCAGATCTGGAAATGCTGGGCCAGCAGATGTTGTGACATCAGATCCCGAAAGGCAAACTGATGCTGATTAAAAATGGAATGTTGAATCCAACGATTGAAACTCAGGTCCTGAGTCAAATACTCATTGCCGTAAGTGACGAGGGTCAGTTGCTGTTTCCAAATTTGATCGAGTGCCATAGTGATTTGATCTGATTGATATTGTGTTTATCTTATACTTTTTATATTTAATCACGCCAATCTAATTTTCCTTAAAACGCATCTTCATCAAAGTGTCTAAAAACTGTTAGAATGTGGGGTTTTTAAAATATTTTTTAACCTGTTGCTTTGAGAGTTACTATGTCACTGGAAGCCCTGACCACTGAAGCGCTCGCTGCGATTGCAGCAGCTCAAGACCTTGCTGCACTTGATCAAGTACGAGTGCAATTTACGGGGAAAAAAAGCCAGCTCGCGGAACAATCTAAGTCGCTTGGTAAAATGGATCCTGAAGAACGTAAAGTCTTCGGCGCACAAATCCATGCTGTACGTGAAACCATTACCGCTGCATTGACATCACGTCAGGCAGAACTGCATAAAGCTGCCTTAGAACAAAAACTGGCAAGCGAAACCATTGATATTACTTTACCAGGTCGTGGCCAGCAGGTGGGCAGTATCCATCCAGTGACCCAGGTGCAAGAGCGTATTTGCCAGTTCTTTACCAAGGCAGGTTTTACGGTTGCAACAGGTCCTGAAGTTGAAGATGACTATCACAACTTTGAAGCACTGAACATTCCGGGGCATCACCCGGCGCGTGCCATGCACGATACTTTCTATTTCGATGTGAACCATTTGTTGCGTACGCATACGTCTGGTGTGCAGATTCGTACCATGGAAACACAGCAGCCACCAATCCAGATCGTGTGTCCGGGCCGTGTTTACCGTTGTGATTCGGATCAAACTCACTCGCCGATGTTCCATCAGATCGAAGGTTTATACGTGGCTGAAAATACCAGCTTTGCGGAACTGAAAGGTTTGCTGATTAACCTGCTGAACGAATTCTTCGAAAAAGATTTGAAAGTACGTTTCCGTCCATCTTATTTCCCGTTCACCGAGCCGAGTGCGGAAGTGGATATTATGGATGAACGCGGTCGCTGGTTGGAAGTATTGGGCTGCGGTATGGTACATCCAAATGTGCTGCAAGCTGCAGGCATTGATCCTGAAAAATACAAAGGCTTTGCTTTTGGTCTGGGTGTTGAACGTTTTGCAATGCTTCGTTATGGCGTGAATGACTTACGTATGTTCTTCCAAAACGATGTGCGTTTCTTACGCCAGTTTGCTTAAAACTTTTTAATAATCCTCTCCTAACCTCTCCTTTTAAAAAGGAGAGGGACTCCGCGAAATAGATGGAGTTCTTCCCCTTTGGAAAATGGGGGGCAGAGGGGGATTCTAGAGATTTGAATTACAGGTTTTATATCAATGAAAATTAGCGAAAATTGGCTACGCACATGGGTCAACCCAGCCATCGATAGCGATAAACTTTCTGATCAATTGACCATGTTAGGTCTTGAAGTTGATGACTTATCTCCTGCAGCGAAACCCTTTACTGGTGTAGTAGTGGGGGAAGTCCTGACAGTAGAACAACATCCTGATGCAGATCGCTTGCGTGTGACCACTGTCAATATCGGTTCTGGTGAACCATTGCAAATTGTATGTGGTGCGCCAAACGTACGTGCCGGCATGAAAGCGCCAGTTGCGACTATCGGTGCAGTACTTCCGGGTGATTTCAAAATCAAGAAAGGCAAGCTTCGTGGTATCGAGTCACAAGGCATGCTGTGCGGCGCTTCAGAAATCGATTTGGAAGATAAAATCGATGGTCTGTTAGAGCTGCCTGCAGATGCACCAGTAGGTATGAACATCCGTGAATATCTGGATCTTGATGATAACGTGATTGACATCAGCATCACACCAAACCGTGGTGACTGTTTCAGTATTCGCGGGATCGCACGTGAAATTGGTGTGATTAACCAGCTTCCGGTGACTGCGCCTGAAATTAAAGAAGTTACTGCAACTATTAGCGACGAAAAGAAAGTCGTTGTGTCAACTGAAGGCTGCCCACGTTACTTAGGTCGTGTGATCAAGAATGTGAATACCAAAGCACCAACGCCTGAATGGATGGAGCGTGCATTGGCACGTTCAGGTATCCGTCAGCACAGCATTCTGGTCGATATTACCAACTATGTATTAATCGAGCTTGGTCAACCGCTACACGCATTTGATGGTGGTAAAGTGCAAGGCGCGGTACACGTACGTCAAGCGACGGAAGCTGAAAAGTTAGTTTTGCTCAATGAACAAGAAGTTGAACTCAACGAAAAAGTGATGGTGATTGCAGATGATGAAAAAGCATTGGCCATTGCCGGTATTATGGGTGGCTTGTCTTCAGCAGTCAGCGATGCAACCACTGAAATTTTCCTGGAATCAGCATTCTTCGCACCACTGCATATTGCCGGTCGTGCACGTAGCTTTGGCCTGCATACTGATGCTTCTCAGCGTTATGAACGTGGCGTCGATTTTGAATTGCCATTGATCGCTATGCACCGCGCATCACAATTGATTGCGGAACTTGCTGGCGGTGAGTTCGGACCAATTACAGTTGCCGAAAATGCAGCCCTATTGCCAACACGCGACGCAATTGAGTTGAATCAAGCACAAGTCGATCAACTGCTAGGTTATAGTGTTGATTCAGCGTTCATTACTGATGCTTTAACCCGTTTAGGTTGTGATGTAACTGTTAAAACAGAAGGCGAGTGGTTAGTGGTTCCACCGTCACATCGTTATGATATGGTGATTTACCAGGACTTGATCGAAGAAGTGGCGCGTATTCACGGTTATGACAATATTCAAATCAGCCTGCCTGTGATTGATGTGAAATTGGCGAAATACCAAGATCAATTTGAATTGGGTCAACTCCGTCAAACTGCCGTAACTTTAGGTTACCAAGAAGCGATCAGCTTTAGCTTCGCAGACCTAAAACTTGAAAAGCAACTTAATTCCAGTGTGAATCCATTAGCATTAGCCAATCCAATTTCAAGTGATTTGGCGGTGATGCGTTCAACCTTGCTGTCTAGCCTGATTCCTTGTGTGCAGTACAATGTTAACCGTCAGCAAAGTCGTGTACGCTTCTTTGAACTGGGTCTGCGTTTTGACTATCAAGAAGCTCGCAGCATCCATGATTTAAAACAGATTCCAACCTTTGCCCTGATTGCAACAGGTTCACGTACCCCTGAGTCTTGGCATGGCAAGGCACAGCCAATGGACTTCTTTGACTTTAAGGGTGATGTAGAAGAAATTCTGGCTGCTGGTCGTGTCAACGTAGAATATGTGCGTTCAGAGCGTAGCTGGTTGCACCCAGGGCAATCCGCAGAAATTCTCGTGAATGGTCAATCAATTGGTTACTTGGGGCGTTTACATCCCTCACTTGAAGACGAACTTGATCTGGCAACCACATGGGTAGCAGAATTGGATCAAGCGGCTGTTTTGCAAACTTATGTATCTAATTTTACAGAATTATCACGTTTTCCATCGGTTCGACGTGATATTGCGCTTTTAATTAGTGATAAGATTAATGTTAGCGAAATTCAGGGACTTATCGAAAAAACAGGCGGAGAGCTTTTAGACTCAACTTGGTTGTTCGATGTGTACACTGGACAAGGAGTAGAAGAAGGGAAACGCTCACTGGCATTTGCACTTCTCTGGCAGCATCCAAGCCGTACACTGGAAGATGCTGAAATTAAATCAGGTATGGATAATATCCTTCAAGTGTTAGAAAACACTTACCAAGCGACATTGAGGGCTTCATGACAGCACTAACTAAAGCAGAAATGGCTGATCATTTAAGTGAGCTCACGAGTTTAAACCGTCGTGAAGCAAAACAAATGGTTGAGTTGTTCTTCGATGAGATTAGCCAGGCGCTCATCTCAGGCGAGCAAGTAAAACTTTCGGGTTTTGGTAATTTCGAGTTGCGTGACAAGCGTCAACGTCCAGGCCGTAACCCGAAAACGGGTGAAGAGATTCCGATTTCTGCACGCCGCGTGGTCACCTTTCGTGCCGGACAGAAGTTCCGTCAACGTGTGGGAAATGAGCAGGTCAACTGATCTGCTTTTTTAAAAACTGGAATCTAATATTTTTAATTTTCAGTTTTTAAAATAAAAAAGAGAGCCAAAGGCTCTCTTTTTTTGTACTGAATAATCTAGAAGATTATTGAGCAGCAGCTTCAGAAGCAGCAGTAGCGTCAGCAGCAGCGTCAACAGCAACTGCAGCAGCAGCGTCAGCTTCAGCAACAGCAGCAGCATCAGAAGCAGCAACTTCAGAAGTAGCTTCTACAGCAGCAGCATCAGCAGCAGCTTCAGCTTCAGAAGCAGCTTCTACAGCTTCAGATGCAGCTTGGTTAGCGTCAGCAGCAGCGTCGTCAGCTTTTTTAGCACAACCAACGAAAGCTAGAGTAGTAGCAACTGCAGCAGCAATAGCGATTTTTTTGAATAACATGGCATCACTCTCTAAAAATTGAGATTAAAAAAAACCAAAGTTAGTCTGTTAAGTGCTTTTATTGTTCCTAATTGTGTTAGGGACTAACAACGCAGGAGCAGTCTAACTGGTCTGCAAATATGCTATCACTGCGCATTTTTAATTGCTACTGGCAATGATCAAAAAAGTACGGAAAAACGATAAAAAATAAGAAGTTTTTAACAGAAAATAACAATGGAATGAAAGATTTAGATTGGAGAAAGGCTTATTAAATACTTAAAAGTTATACAATTTTTAATCTGAATATTTTATTAATCAAAAACTTAAAAATAAGTTTACATAAATCAGGCTTCATTGTTTCATTCTGTAATTTATGTCAACCTAAAAAAGGCCACCGTTTAGATGACCTTTCATTTAAAATTTTAATTTGAAGCTTTGCGTTTCATCTGATCAAAGAAATCATCATTGGTCTTGGTTTCTTTCATACGATCCAGTAAGAATTCCATTGCCGCCAATTCGTCTTGAGTATGCAGCAGCTTACGCAGAATCCAGACTTTACGCAGATTGTCTTCTGACATCAGGCGTTCTTCACGACGAGTACCAGATTTCTTGATGTTCATTGCAGGGAACACGCGTTTTTCAGCAATACGACGATCAAGGGTAATTTCCTGGTTACCTGTACCTTTGAATTCTTCGTAAATCACTTCATCCATTTTACTACCGGTTTCAATCAGGGCAGTAGAAATGATGGTCAGTGAACCGCCTTCTTCGATATTACGTGCAGCACCGAAGAAACGTTTAGGGCGTTCTAAGGCATGTGCATCCACACCACCAGTCAGTACTTTGCCTGATGAAGGAATCACAGTGTTATAAGCACGTGCCAGACGGGTAATCGAGTCAAGCAAAATCACCACATCTTTCTTATGTTCAACCAGACGTTTTGCTTTTTCAATCACCATTTCAGCGACTTGAACGTGACGTGCAGGAGATTCATCAAAGGTAGAAGCCACGACTTCACCACGAACCGTACGCTCCATCTCAGTCACTTCTTCTGGACGCTCATCAATTAGGAGAACGATCAGAATAACTTCAGGATTATTGCGAACGATGGACTGTGCAATGCTTTGCAGCAGCATGGTTTTACCCGCTTTCGGCGGAGCCACAATAATTGAACGCTGGC
Organism: Acinetobacter sp. AS5; assembly: GCF_048957595.1. Lineage (NCBI taxonomy): Bacteria > Pseudomonadati > Pseudomonadota > Gammaproteobacteria > Moraxellales > Moraxellaceae > Acinetobacter > Acinetobacter sp. AS5. The sequence goes on from NZ_JARDAL010000017.1 coordinate 56,953, forward strand.
CTTTACCAATCGGTGCAACTAAGTCGATCACACGGGTGGTTAAATCTTCAGTGGTGCCATTGCCCAACTCCATCACCAACTGTTCAGTCGGGAATAATGGCGTCAAGTTTTCAAACAGAATCTTGTTACGTGAATTTTCAGGTGTGTCGTAGTTAATTTGATTGACTTTAAGTAAAGCAAAATAACGTTCGCCTTCTTTCGGCGGGCGAATGGTGCCAGTAATGGTGTCGCCAGTACGGAGGTTAAAACGACGAATTTGAGAAGGGCTGACATAAATATCGTCAGGACCTGCTAAATAAGAACCTGCGGCTGAGCGTAAAAAGCCAAAACCATCTGACAAAATTTCTAGAACGCCATCACCAAAAATCTCTTCGCCATTCATTGCATGACGTTTTAAGATGGCAAAAATAATGTCTTGCTTACGGTTACGAGCCATACCTTCGAGGCCCATAAACTCGGCAATCTTGATGAGTTCGCCAATCGGTTTTTTCTTGAGTTCGGTTAAATTCATAGGTGGTCAGATAGAATCAAAGTTCTGAGGTACAGGTTAGAAAGGGAGTAACATTCGGCCGCATACCAGCATTCAAACGAAAGCAATTGAATTTGCAAAAGAACAATTCAGAGATCTGTTTGAGTGTTTCAAAGAAAAATGTGGAAAACAATTTCTATTGCCGAGCGGCATCTTATGTAATGTGTCTTGTAAGAAATTGACAGGATTTAGGATCCTTTATCTCTTGAGTAGCGAATATAAGAGAAAATGCCAGGTTTGTCAATTTATAGCCGAAAAAAATACGCGAGCATGAGTCGCGTATTTTTTACTAAAAATGCTGTGCTTAGATATTGTCATCAATAAATGCAGTCAGTTTAGATTTTGGTGCAGCACCGACTTGAGTCGCAACAACTTCACCATTTTTGAACATCAACAAAGCCGGGATGTTACGGATGTTGAAATTCACAGCAGTTTGTTCGCAAGAAGTTACGTCAACTTTCACGATTTTAACTTTGCCTTGGTATTCATCAGCAAGCACTTCAAGTACAGGTGCGATTGCTTTACATGGTGCACACCAGCCTGCCCAAAAGTCCACCAGTACAGGAACGTCTGATTGAAGAACGTCTGCTTCGAAGTTTGCGTCAGTAGTGTTTACGATGTTGCCAGACATGGAATGTGCTCCAGATTAATATTTTAAAGATAACTAATTATTAGTATTACATAGCCATCTTTAACAATGTAGGGGAATCTGTAAATTTTCAATGCTTAATGTTATTTTGTCTAATGGATGATCACGATAGTGATGATCGTGTCTCACTATTATTCCCGATAAAAAAAAGAATAAGGCATTAAATTGTCGCTACAAATGGCTTTTAAATTGCATGCATGTGAATTACTCTAAGCACAATTCGTTAAAGGTTTATTTCTGGAATGTCTGACTTTTTGATTGATGAAGAATTACTTGCCGCCATCGATATGGGATCAAACAGCTTTCATTTGGCCATCGCCCGTGTAGATCATGGTGAAGTGAAGAAAGTGGCATCAATGTCAGAAAAAGTTCAGCTTGCCGCAGGACTAGACGAAAATAAGAATTTAACCGAAGCCGCCCAGCAACGCGGTTTGGCCTGTCTGGCCCGTTTTGTAGGGCGTTTAGGTGCCGTTCAGCCGAACCGATTACGGATCGTGGCGACGAATGCTTTACGTCAAGCCAAAAATGGTCATGAATTTATCCAGAAAGCCGCAGAAATTTTACCGAAACCGATCGAAATTATTGCCGGCCGTGAAGAAGCCCGTCTGATTTATCTGGGTGTATCGCATACCATGGCCAACAGTGGTCGTCGTCTGGTGGTTGACATCGGTGGCGGTTCAACTGAGCTGATTATCGGTGAAGAATTCGAGCCGATTCATACCGAATCGGTACAAATGGGCTGTGTGGCATTTACCAAAGCTTATTTTCAGGATGGTGAAATCAGCGCCAAAGCTTTTGATAAAGCAGTTACTGCGGCACGTAAAGAAATTTCCGGAATTGCCAATACTTATAAAGAAGCCGGTTGGGATGCTGTCGTCGGCTCGAGTGGTACGATTAAAGCCTGCCGCCAGATTTGCGTTAATATGGGCTGGAGCAATGATCGCGAACAGTTGACGCGTGAAGGCCTGGAAAAGCTCAAAGATAAACTGCTTAAATATAAATATGTCTCGGACATGGAATTCGAAGGTCTGAAAGATGATCGTCGTGCCGTTTTACCCGCCGGCATTGCCATTCTCTATGCAGTCTTTGATGTATTGGGGATTGATCATTTGGTCTATTCGGATGGTGCGCTACGTGAAGGCGTGATGTATGACTTGCTTGGCCGTTTCAAGCATGAGGATATCCGTGATCGTTCCGTACATGCCTTGATTGGTCGATACAATGCCGATGCCAAGCAGGCTGAGCGTGTGGTTCAGACGGCACAGAAACTGTTTAATGACGTGGCCAGTGAACTCGGTTTGAGTGTTGAAGATAGTGACCTGTTGCGTCGTGCTGCCTATCTGCATGAGATTGGTTTGGCCATTAGTCACAGTGGCTATCATCGTCATGGCGCGTATTTATTACAACACTCGGATATTGCCGGTTTCTCGCAAGTTGATCAAAATCATTTGTCACATTTGGTCGCGCACCATCGGCGTAAATTGCGCGCTGATGCCAAGATTGATGTGATGAAAGTCGGTGGATCTAAACTTTTATGGTTATGTTTGCTGCTTCGTCTGTCGGTTTTGGTCAATCACAGTCGTAGCGATGAGATGCTTCCTGCCATTGAACTCAAGGTTGAAAATGCGCAACAATGGCAACTCAGCGTGTCTGGTGATGCCAAGCAATGGCCATTGCTGGTAGCTGAACTGCACGATGAACAGCAGCAATTTAAAAATTGGGAGATTGAACTCTCGATTCAATCCGAACAGTTTGTTAATTAATACCTTTATAGGGATGAAAACGGTTAACCTATGAAAAATAAAGCAACTCCATCAAAAGCATGGGCGACAGTGCAGATTGCACGTCATCCAGAACGTCCACAATTCCTGGACTATGTGGGTGAAATATTCACTGAATTTGATGCTTTACATGGTGACCGCCTATATGGTGATGATGGCGCGATGATCGGTGGTCTGGCTCGTTTCGATGGTCAACCGGTGATGATCGTTGGTCAGCATCGTGGTCGTAGCACCCGTGAAAAATTACAGCATAATTTTGGCATGAGTAACCCGGAAGGTTATCGTAAGGCACAGCGTCTGCTAGACATGGCAGAGCGTTTTAACCTGCCAGTCTTTACTTTTATTGACACTATGGGCGCTTATCCGGGTGTCGGTGCAGAAGAACGTGGTCAGGCTGAAGCGATTGCCACCAGTCTGGCTCAGCTTTCTAATTTGAAAGTACCTGTGATTGCAACTGTACTGGGTGAAGGCGGTTCAGGTGGTGCGCTGGGTATTGGGGTAGCAGATCGTGTGGTGATGCTCTCTCACAGTATTTATTCGGTGATTTCACCGGAAGGCTGTGCCTCAATTCTTTGGAAAACCGCTGAAAAAGCTGAACAGGCTAGTGAAGCCTTGGCTCTGACTGCAGAAAAATTGCAGAAAATGGGTATTGTAGAATATGTGGTGGATGAAGGTGAGGGTGCTCACTTAAATCCGGATCAGGTCATGAACAGCTTGAAAGCAGTGCTGAAAGACGCTTTGAATGAACTGCAACCAATGGAAGCGCAAGCACGATGCGAAGCACGTTACCAACGTTTGATGAAGTTTGGCAGCGACAATTTAGGTCTGGTTTCTTAAAACAACTGCAGGACTTTCCTGCAGAGACAAAATTTCTCATCGGATGCAGTGGTGGCGTAGATTCTATGCTGTTGCTGCATCTGATGTTTTTTTTATGCCCGGAAAAAGTTCGGGCGATTTATGTCGATCACCAGTTGCAAGCAGTCAGTGCGGATTGGGGTGAGTTCGTTGCGGATCAATGTCAGCAACTGAATATTTCCTGCATCATCCAGCCGGTCAATGTCGCCAGTGGTAATCTGGAACAGCAAGCGCGCAATTCACGTTATCAGGCCTATCGACAACATTTGCAAGCGGATGAAATGTTGGTGCTAGCACATCATCAGCAGGATCAGGCGGAAACCTTGATGCTGCGTCTATTATCGGGTGCTGGTATAGATGGTTTAGCAGCCATGAAACAAATCGATGTACGTGAAAATCTCACGATTTGGCGACCATTGCTGGATATTTCCCGTGAGCAAATTTGCCAATGGGCATCAGAGCTGAATGTTCAGAATATTGAAGATCCAACCAATGATGATACTCATTATGACCGGGCCTGGGCACGCCAGACCCTGTGGCCGGTATTAAGCGAACGTTATCCTAAAATGCAAACTGCCTTGGTGCGAACCAGTGAGTTAATGCAGGATGCTCAAAACATTTTAAAAGAAGTGCTGCAACAGGATTTAGCATCTTGTGGGACTGAAATGCAGCTCGATCTTGGTAAATTTCTACAGCTTTCAAAATCACGACAACGTCAATTACTCTCTGCCTGGATGAAAGGTAAACAACAGTATCGTCCATCCTTAGATATGGTAAAGCGTTTGCAATGCGAAGTGATTTATGCCAAGCAAGATGCTCAGGCAGCATTGCATTGGCAAGGCTTTTATTATGTACGCTATCAGCAGCAATTATATCGTTTGACCGCAGAGACCTATTTAGCCGAGCAGCAACAGGTTCAAACTAGTCCGGAAAGTATAAAATTCGCTTTAAAAGACTGTGTGCAGGTTTTGTCAGGGAAATTTATCATCGCGCCTGCACAGTTCGGTTTATCTCCTGCATTATTGCAGCAAGCTTTGCATTTACAGCAGAGGCAGGGTGGCGAAAAAATTCATTTATATGGCCGTGTCGGTACCTGGCCGCTGAAAAAAGCTATTCAGGAAGCGCAAATATTTCCCTGGGCTCGGCATACTATTCAAATATTAAGCACAGATAATGTTATGCTAGGCGTGTTTACCCCTAAAGGATTTTGGTTGGCCCAATCTGCATATTGTGAAGCAGGTGGATGGCTGCCGATGTCGGTTTCTTCAACTTTAGAACTCAACGATGAGCATTGAACATGAGTGCAGCTTTAAATTGTAATATCTGTTTTATTGGTGGCGGTAATATGGCCCAAGCCTTAATTGGCGGTCTGATTTCACGTGGTTTGCCAGCAACACGTATTACAGTTTCTGATCCGGTCGAAAAAGTCCGTGCTTTATTGGCGGAAAAAGAAATTAATGTGACCGGGGATAATAGCGCTGCAATTCAGGATGCAGATATCGTCGTATTGGCGGTAAAACCTCAGGTTTTGGCTCAAGTGCTGCAACCCTTAAAAGGTCTGGTTAATAATAAGCTGATTATTTCCATTGTTGCCGGTGCAGAAATTGCCACATTGTCAGCATTGTTGGGGACAGAGCGTATTGTCCGGGTCATGCCGAACACGCCAGCATTGGTACAGACCGGGGCTCATGGTTTATATGCCAATGCATTTGTGGAAACGAGTGACCGTGAGCTAGCCAGTCAGGTTCTGGCGTCGACCGGACTGACCATTTGGGTCGACTCAGAAGCACAAATTGATGCAGTCACTGCAGTCTCGGGTTCGGGTCCGGCTTACTTTTTCTATATGATGGAAAGTATGATTCGTGCGGGTAAAAATTTAGGTCTGGATGAAAAAGTTGCAACTGCACTCACCTTGCAGACGGCTTTAGGGGCGGCGCAAATGGCGATTACCAGTTCGAATACGCCCGCTGAGTTACGTAAAAATGTGACTTCTCCAAATGGGACTACACAGGCCGCACTTGAAGTCTTTGATCGCGCCCAGATTTCTCAAAATATTCAGGCGGCACTTGCCGCTGCACAAAAACGCAGTCAAGAACTGGCACAAGAGCTCAGTGAAAGCAGCAAATCTTCAGTTTAATTTTTAGGAACGTTCAAGTATGGGTGCAAATTCTGCGCTAATTTTTGGCATTATCATTAACGTCGCGATTTTGCTCGTATTCTTCCGATTTTTAATGCAACTGGCAGCGGTCAGTCCTTACAATCCTGTGGTTCTTTCTACTGTGAAAGCCACTAAAATTGTAGATGTATTTGGTCGAATTTTCCCAACTTTGGCCAAAGGTCGAGTCAGTACTGCTGCTTTGGCATTACTGGTCGTGCTCTATCTGCTTAAAATTTTTGGCATGATGTATCTGTCAGGGGGGATGCCGAATGGGCCTGTCCATCTGATTATTCTGACTTTTGTTACCATGATGCAGGATCTTATCCGTTTCTGTCGTTATTTGATTTTCGCTACGATTATCTTAAGTTGGGTGGTGATGTTTACTCAGTCTCGTTCGCCTTATATTGAAGTCGTGCAAGAGCTGGCTGAGCCTTTACTGGCGCCATTCCGTCGTATCATGCCAAATATGGGGATGATTGACCTTTCTCCAATCTTCGCTATTTTAACTTTGATTATTATCGAAATGATTATGAACCAGGTGGCGATTGTATTGCTTACCGGTCTTTAATCGGATCCAAATAAAAAGGACGCTGAGGCGTCCTTTTTTATTTGCTCCTCCCTTTAGAAAAGGGAAGTTGGGAAGGATTTGTTAAACTTCCCAAACGGTGAACAAGTTTTAATCGCAGTACAAGAAGATGGGATATTAACCTCTCCCTAACCCTAACCCTCTCCTGAGAGGAGAGGGGATACCTTTAAAATAATATTGGTTTTCACTCTCTCTCCCAGAGGGGGGAGGGCTGGGGTGAGGAAACCCTTTAATGCGCCTCATCCCAGTTTTTGCCTTTACCCACTTCTACCACCAATGGTACAGAAATCTGCAATACCGATTGCATCACTTCAGCCAGTTTAGGTGCCAGTTCATCGGCAATGTCTTCATCGACTTCAAACACCAGTTCATCGTGAACTTGCAGCAGCATTTTGGCCTGATTTTTCGGCAACATCTTGTCGACTTCAATCATCGCCATTTTAATGATATCCGCAGCTGAACCTTGTAGCGGGGCATTAATCGCAGCACGTTCTGCCGCTTTACGCACCATCATATTACGGGCATCGATATCTGGAGTATATAAACGGCGTCCGAGCAGGGTTTCAACAAAACCCTGTTCTAATGCGACCTGACGGGTACGTTGCATATAGTCATAAATGCCCGGATAACGATGGAAATACTGCTTGATATAATCCTGTGATTCCTGACGGGTAAAGCCCAACTGACGGATCAAACCAAATTCGGACATACCGTAAAGTAGCCCGAAGTTGACGGCCTTGGCTTGACGACGCTGGTCATTGGTCACTTCTTCCAAAGGAATGCCTAGAACTTCAGCTGCGGTACGGCGGTGTACATCCTGACCGTGAATGAATGCATCCAGCAGAGCTTCATCCTGAGATAAATGTGCCATGAGACGCAATTCGATTTGTGAGTAATCGGCTGCCAGCAAAACACGACCTTTCGGTGCCACAAATGCCTTGCGGATTTGACGGCCAATTTCGGCACGAATCGGAATGTTCTGCAGGTTTGGATCAGTCGATGATAAACGGCCAGTTGCAGTCAGTGCCTGATGGTAACTGGTATGCACACGGTGGGTATCAGGATTGGCCTGTTTGCATAAGCCATCGGTATAGGTACTTTTCAGCTTGGACAAACCACGATATTCCAGAATCAGCTGGGCAATCGGATGTTCAATTTTTTCCAGTACACTTTCACTGGTACTGTATTGTCCGGTGGTGGTTTTTTTACCGCCTTTTAGCCCCAACTTTTCAAATAACACTTCACCGACCTGTTTAGGTGAGCTGACATTAAAGCTTTCATCGGCAATTTCCATGATCTGGTTTTCCAGATTGTGCATGGTATTGGAAAATTCGCCCCCAAGCTGATCTAGAAAAGCCAGATCCAGTTCGATGCCGTTTTCTTCCATTTGCGTCAGTACACGTGCGACCGGAACTTCAATATTATGCAGAATATTCACCAGTTCAGGATGTGCCTGTAATTTGCTGCTCAAGACTTCATAAAGACGATAGGTAACATGTGCATCTTCTGCAGCATAATGCGCTGCAGTTTCAAGTGGAATCTGGTTGAAGGTCTTCTGTTTGGCGCCTTTACCGGCCACCTGTTCATAAGTCGTGGTCAGATGACTCAAATACAGACGGGCCACATCATCCATGCCATGACGGGTCGCGACGGAATTCAGGACATAGGAAGCCAGCATGGTGTCGAAATACCAGCCTGCCAGATGAATACCATGATTTTCCAGTACATGTGCATCATATTTCAGATGATGACCAATTTTCTTTACAGACTCATCTTCCAGAATTGGTTTGATCTGCGCCAGAATTACTTCACGATTCAGCTGTTCCGGTGCGCCTTCATAATCATGTGCCAAGGGAACATAGTAGGCATCTTGCGCATCGAAGGCGACCGAGAAACCGACAATCTGTGCAATACGATAATCCAGACTGGTGGTTTCGGTATCAAAGGCAAAACGTTTTTCGGTACTTAAGCGTTCAAACAGTGTGTCCCAATCTTGTTGGTTTAATACCGTGTGATAGGTGGCTTGTCCTAACTGGTCATCACTGCTGGTCACAGACGCATGGTCTTCCAGAGGTTCTGGTGCTGTAACCGCTTTGGCGTTAATAGATTTTGCTGCTTGCTGATAATTTGAATTATTCGGGTTGTTCGGGTGATCTAAGGACTGCAGCTGGTTACGGAATTCCAGCTCGGTGTACAAATGACGTAAGGTCTCGACATTCGGCTCACACAGTTTTAAATCGTCATAACCAAAGTTAAGATCCAGATCGATCACAATACTGGCCAGCTGATGGTCCAGTGCAATGCCATCGACATGTTCTTTAATATTTTGACCGACTTTGCCTTTGATCTTGTCGACATTTTCTAAAATGCCGCCAATCGAGCCATATTCAGTGAGCAGTTTTGCTGCAGTTTTGGCACCTACACCTGGCACGCCCATGATGCCATCTGATGCATCGCCCATCAGGGTCAGATAGTCAATAATCTGATTCGGCCAGACGCCAAACTTTTCAAACACGCCGTCGACATCCAGCGGTTTTTCTTTAAAGCTGTCTTCCAGGGTAACTTTTTCGGTCACCAGTTGCGCCATATCTTTATCGCCCGTAGAGATCAGCACCTGATGTCCCATCGCCTCGGCACGTTTGGCCAGTGTCCCGATAATGTCATCGGCTTCGGCACCCGGCAAGGTATGCAGCGGAATGCCCAAGGCGCGGATCAAGGCATGCAGATAAGGAATCTGTTCGGATAATTCCGTTGGCATGCTGGGACGGTCACCTTTATAAATCGGTGACAGCTCATGCCGGAAGGTCGGTTCGGGGGTATCAAAAATTACCGCCATATGGGTCGGTTGGGTCCGGCGCATCAGTTTTTGAATAGCAGAAATCGCACCACGAATTGCATTGGTATGTAAACCGGTTGACGTGGTTAATGGTGGCAGTGCGTGAAAGGCACGAAATAAAAAGTAAGAGCCATCGACCAAGACAAATGGTGGCATGTAATCAATTCCTTATTCAAAATACAGCGCTATTGTACGTGATTTTTACCGCGCTCGCTGAGACGAGTCTGAGTTTACAGCTTAGCGAATATCGGCCGAAGATGAAATAAGCAGCACAAGCTGTTGTATGATGGAACAATTCAGGAAAGAGAAATATAAGAATGGCTGCAGGACGGAATGAGTTGCGCATGATCTGGCTGATTACCCTGCTGATTGCCGGGATCAGCGCCTGGTATCTGGGTTATCAGATTGTGACTTATCTGTGTGGTTTGGGGTTTATCTTTAGCGTGATGCAATATGTCACTGCGGTAGAAGCACAGCTGAATCAATTGGCCGGACAGCAGCAGATGTCCTTGGAGCAAAACTCTAAAGTTCCTTTATATATTTCTTCAATTACTGCCATTGTTGGTGGACTGGCTGAACTGGATTGGTTGATGGGGATCGGGATTACGGCCTGGGTATTCTTTTTGCTCAGGTGGCTGCAACGTCTGGAAGGGCGCTTGATACAGCTGCAATCACAATCTCTTTCTGCCGATCCCTTACAGCGATCACCGGATCGATCCGATTCTGTTCCATTGGTGAAAACCGAGTCTGCCCAAGAGGTAAACGATTCTCCTCATCTGGTAGATCAACTGCAGCGCTGGCTTTTTCAGGGGAATCCTGTCCTCAAGGTCGCAATCAGTATTTTGGTGATTGGGATTATTTTACTGCTGCGCTTTGCCACCGAGCACTGGCAACTCAGTCTGGCTGCAAAATTGGGCCTGGTTGCACTGGCAAGTGGCTGTGTAACAGGTCTGGGTTATCGCCTGATGCAAAAAAATCGGAGTTTTGCTCTGGCACTAGAAGGACTGGGTTTGGGCAGTCTGTTCCTGACCTTATTTTTTGCCTATTACAATCTGGTGATTCCCACGCTGCCGTTGGCGACTTTGCTATTCCTCATCATTCTGGCCATCACTCTATATTTAAGTCTGAAACAGGAAAGCATCGAACTGGCCTTGATGGCTTTGCTGATTGCTTATCTGGCGCCGTTTACCTTGCCGACCCGCGATGCTTCGGCTGTTGAGCTGATCAGCTATTATCTGCTGATCAATATCGGGGTAGCAGTGCTGAGCAGTTTCCGGCCATGGAAGATTCTCAATCAGATTGCTTTTTTAGTCACTGGGGTCGTTGGCGGGATATATAGCCTGATTCATGGTTATACATATGAGCGTTATGCCATGACTGCGCTGATTCTGGCACATAGTGCACTGTTTATCTGGCTAGGTTTCCGCTTTAGCCAGTTGCTGGCACGACAGGATCTCTCACGTTTTCAGTTAAAACCGGTATTGGACTTAGCGCTGATTTTTGCTGCCCCTATTACCGCTTATATTTTTCTGTATCTGATTCATTTTAATCAGCCCAATCAAAAACTCTGGCAAGCTGGGTTAAGCCTGTTCTTTGCACTGGTCTTTGCCGCTTGCTGGACACTGCTGCACCGTAAGCAAACTATCCAGCTCATTTCGCAGAGCTATCTGAGCCTGATGCTGATTTTTCTCGCCTTGGTGCCACCGATCTTATTGACAGAGCAATGGAGTGTGGTCGGCTGGGCCGTTGAAGGTGTTCTGATTTATTTGTGGGCCTTGGAAAAAAATGTCCGGGTAGCACACTATCTGAGCATGGGCTTATTGCTGATGGCCGGATTCAGCAGCCTGTATTATCTGGTCGAGATTAATCCAACACCGCGAATCATTTTCTGGATTTTGAGTCTGTGCTATGTGGCAGTCGTAGTCATCAGCCAGCTTAAAAAGCAGTACCAGCAGCAGATGGATAGTCTGAGTGTCAGCTTTTTAAGCAGTTTAAGTGTTGCGGCCAGCCTGATGTTATTTGCCTTGCTGGAAGATGAATTTCCGAGTCAGCATGCCTATGTGCTGAGTTTATTTATCATCATACTGGGATATGTACTGTTCAATGAAATGATCCTGCGCAAAAATCAGGAGTGGTCCTGGTTACTGCCGAAGTGGAGCGGCATCTCGCCCTTGCTGGTCATTGCGGCGATTCTGACCCTGGATCGTAGTCAAAATGCGGTGATTGTCTGGAATAGTAGTTTTGAACGTGGAGTTTTTGCCCTTTCTACGATGCTACTAGCCATTTTGTGGCTTAGACCGTTGGCTGGCTTGCAGCTCTCCAAGGAATGGATGAGTTTTGGTGTTTTTAGCAGTCTGGCTCTGGCAAGTTTATGTCTGATCCCGAACATGCCTTATCTGAGCATGGTGATTTTACCTTTATTATTCTGCCTGTGGTGTTATCGACAGGATCCGCAGTCAGGCTGGCAGCAGCTTTGGCAAACCAAGAGCTGTTTATTGCTGATGGCAACTTGGCTGGTTTGTTCACAGTTATTTAGTCAGCAAGCCTTTCAGTATTACTGGCTGCCAATTCTGAATCCTTTTGATCTGATCAGTATCGCCATGTTTGCCAGCTTTATCTGGATGCTGTTACAGCAAATTAAAGTGGGACGTGATAAAGGCATGATCGCAGTTTTAATGGTACTAAGCCTGTTATGGCTTTCCAGTTATATTGTTTTAAGAGCTTTACATGTGTACCTGCAGACGCCGTTTAATGAGCTGGCATTATGGAGCAATGCGACAGTTCAGCTTAGTCTGACCATACTCTGGGTATTGCTGGCCTGGATTACCATGTGGACAGCAACACTCAAAAAACTGAAACCAATGTGGATTTTAGGCGGCAGTATTCTGGTGATTGTGACCTTGAAGCTCGTACTATTTGACCTGTCACATATTGGCACCCTGACACGGGTGATTTCCTTCCTGCTGGCGGGCGGGGTGATGCTGCTGATTGCTTATATTGCGCCGATGCCGGAGAAAACTGATTAATTGAATCCTCTCCCTAACCCTCTCCTTTAAGAAAGGAGAGGCAACATTCTTCACTGATGCAGGTTTTGGTTTCGATGTTACTCTCACCTAAAGTTAATTTATTTTAAATCTGGCTCTCTTTTCATTGCCTTGTCATTGGCGTATTGATCGATCTCTTCATTCTCCAAAGGACGGGAAAGTGGGTGATCGACAAAGCCCATTTTCGGCACCGGAATTTCAATCTGGTTATCGACAAAGCCGTTGCGAATCCGTTCCTGCATTTCATCACGAACTTTCAGGTAGTTTTCCTGTTGGCACCACACAGCAAACAGCAGTTCAATCGAAGATTCACGGAACGCAGTAACGGTGACTGCCGGTTTTGGGTCGGCCAGAACCAGTGGATACTTGTTGGCAACATCCAACAGAACTTCGCGCACCTTGATAATATCTTCATGGAAATTGATCGCCAACGTAATCGGAATCCGCCGTATCGGAAATTTCGACAAGTTCTGCACCGGTGCCCGAATTAGCTGTTCATTCGGTAAACGCACATAGATATTATCTTGGGTCAAAAGTTTAACCGAGAGCAGATCAATCGAAATCACTTCGCCTTCAATGGTATGTCCACGAATCAAGGTAATCTGGATGGTATCACCGACTTCAAAAGAACCTTCACCAATCAGGAACAGGCCACTGATCAGGTTGGATGCTGAGGTTTGCGAAGCAAAACCCAGTGCGACCGTTAAAATTCCGGCAGCGCCAAGGAAGACACTGAGTTTAAAACCAGCCTCTTTCAGACTGGCCATCACAAATAGCAGGAAGATAAAATAGAAAATCCCGCGGCGCCAGACCAGTTTTTGATGGGCATTAAAACGGACACCAATGGTGCGAATAAAGGTATTGGAAATAAAGCGCGCAATCAGGAAACCAATAAAGCACAACACCACCGCCACCAAAACTTCGGTCAAACGATCGGTATTGATATTGGTAAATACTCCCTTCAGGCTATTGGTGACTTCGGTCGGAATATTTGAACTTGGCATCAGACGCCCTTAGAAAAATGAATCAAACATATTAAATAAAGCGCCTGCCGGATCGCGCGGTGGATGCAGATAGGCGACTTCGCCGGCATTCGGCGGCGTGCGGTTTTCCACCCGGATCCGCGGTGGACGATCCGAACTCTCATGCAAGACCCGGATTTGCGAGGTCCATAAGCGGCCGGTACTTTCACTGTAAAAAAGCGGCAGGGCAGGCACTGGCACATTCATTCGGTCAAAGCGCAATTGCTGGTTACTTGTATTGTGAAACTCAATCGGCGTGACTGCACGAAAGGCTCGCGGATGTAACTGTTTCAGTTCGGTTCTGCCATCGACTGCGGTGGCATAGCAGATTTCCCCCGAGCGATGATTGGGTCCAAACCAGGTGTCTTTTGGCAAGATTACCGGCAAATCGAAAATCGGTTCGCGCTGCCCCTCGACAAAACCGGCAATCCATAAGGGCGTGCTGATATAAAGCGTACCGCGCTGTCCGGCAGGAATATAAATCGGATCGACCGGCTTGATCACCACAGAACGATCGGCAAGGCGAGGCATCAGCTGCAGTTTATTTTGTGTGGATTTGAACATATAGCGTTCAATTTTCACGGGCGGTGGAAATGCAAAATTCGGATCATCAATCTGACGCCATTGCTGCTCATAATCGTATTGCACAGAAGGGCGGAAATATTCCAGTCGCCATTCCTGAATCCCTCGGGTTAGCCGAAACAGCAAGGAGCCAAACTGCCAGGCTTTAGACTGATTTATTTCAAAATTCTGTTCTCCCCACCAGCGCATTTTCGCTGTATTCGGGATTAATTCATCTTTATCTTGCGGCAATCTTGGCACCCTTTCTTGCTAAATCTTTGAAAACATACTTCACGCTGTCATATGCTTAGAGTACACTCAATTTAAATTTTTTCATCATTATTATAATCCGCGATGCAAGTACTTAAACAATTACAAATCCCATATAGCTTCGCCAAGCGCCATGGTGTGCTGTTGCGTTATGAGGGAGATCAGGCCTTTATTCTGCGTCGTGACAATACCTCGATGCTTGCATTGCAGGAAGCTCGCCGTCTGCTCGGTTATCCGGCTCATTTTCAACTCTGTAGCGAACAGGAATTTAACCAGTTACTCAGTTCCAGTTTTGCCGGCGATAGCGGCGAATCGCAGCAGGTGGCTGCCGGTCTGGAAGATCATCCTGATTTACTCAGTCTGGCTGATTCGGTTCCGGAAGCTGAAGACCTGATGGACCAGGAAGATGATGCGCCGATTGTCCGTCTGATCAATGCACTTTTGTCCGAGGCAATTCGTGTCGGGGCTTCCGATATTCATATTGAATCTTTTGAGAAAAAACTGTCGGTGCGTTTACGGGTCGATGGCCAGTTACGCGAAATTGTCCAGCCACGCCGTGAACTGGCCCCGCTTCTGGTTTCACGTATTAAAGTCATGGCCAAACTGGATATTGCCGAAAAACGTATCCCACAAGATGGCCGTATTTCCTTGCGCCTGGCGGGGCGTGAAGTTGATGTCCGTGTATCAACTTTGCCCTCTTCTTATGGTGAACGTGTGGTGATGCGTCTGCTGGACAAGCAGGCTGGCCGTTTGAATATGACACACTTGGGTCTGATGAATAATGACTATGATCGACTCAAGACCTTAGTGCATCGCCCGCACGGGATTATTCTGGTGACTGGCCCGACCGGTTCGGGTAAAACCACCACTTTATATGCGGCGCTTTCAGACCTGAATGATGGTTCCAAGAATATCCTCACGGCTGAAGATCCGATTGAATATCAGCTGGAAGGTATTGGACAAACGCAGGTCAATACCAAAGTGGATATGACCTTTGCCCGTGCATTAAAAGCCATGTTACGTCAGGACCCGGATGTGGTCATGGTCGGTGAGATTCGTGATCTGGAAACCGCAGAAATTGCGGTACAGGCATCCCTAACTGGACATCTGGTGTTATCCACCTTGCACACCAATACCGCGATTGGTGCGGTTACACGTCTGAAAGATATGGGGATCGAGCCATTTTTGCTGTCCAGCTCTTTAATCGGGGTAATTGCCCAACGTCTGGTGCGTACCTTGTGTCCACATTGCGCGACCTGGCATGAAGCAGATGCTTTCGAAAAGAATCTATTTGGCAATATTGAGCATCCCCAAGATTTAAGATTACCGCAACCTCAAGGCTGTGAACGCTGTGGCAATACGGGCTTTAGTGGTCGTACCGCGATTTATGAAATTGTGTCAGTCGATGATCATATGCGCCGTTTGATTCATGGCAATGCGGCTGAATATGAAATCGAAAGCTATGCACGTCAGCAGTCAGGTTCCATTCGTGATGATGGTCTGCGTAAAGTACTGGCCGGAAAAACCATGATTGAAGAAGTATTGCGAGTGACCAACGAAGCGGCGGAGTAATCTTTTAATCTATTACTTTTATTATAAGGATCGTCAGGACTTTTGGATATTTACCAGAGACTGGCGATTTTTTTCATGAGTTGTGCACGAAAAGGTGCAGTCGGATTGCCCGGATTGCGCAAAGTTTCATTTTCATAAAATGTCTGCCAGGCTTGTACCATCGCTAAACTCAATCCTGCCTGTTTCATTGTTTTAACATCTGCTCGATTGATATTAAGAAAACGAGCTTCGGCATCTTTAAGGCCAGCGCCCCAACCAATAATCCCTTTACCAAATTCAGGCAGAATCATATTTTTAGGTGTTGCAGGAATGGGCAGGCGTTCAATTTCGGTATTAACCAGAGATTTTATATGCGGACGGGTTTTTTCTGAGAGATAGAGATCTGCAAAAGAGACAGTAGCAACAGTGAGTAAGAGACAACTTAACAGAACAGGCTTTAACATTAATAATATAAATCAGATCATTGTAAATAAGAATCATTATATATATGTTCTTGGATTTTTGCTGTTGTTTTGAAAAGGAAGCTGGCTGTTTAGGGAAAGTGAGGCGACTAAAAGTTGAAATTTATAATTGAAGTCTAGGGCCTGTCATCAATTAGCTTGAGAAAATCTGATCTGTCCTCATTATTTTTTCATGACTAAACGCTATGCATTAAGAGATGATCAGTGGGAACAGATTAAGGATCTGTTGCCCGGACGAGCGAGTACTGTTGGAGTAACTGCGAAAGACAACAGGCTATTTGTTGAAGCAGTATTGTATCGGTATCGTTCAGGTATTCCGTGGCGAGACTTACCAGAACGCTTTGGGGATTTTAGAGTTGTGCACACTCGCTTTAGCCGTTGGGCTAAAACAGGCGTGTGGCAGAGAATTTTTGAAGTGCTGTCACATGACTGTGACAATGAATATGTCATGCTAGACTCAACCATTGTGCGTGCTCATCAACACAGTGCCGGGAAAAAAAGAACAGGCGATCGGACGCAGTAAAGGTGGCTTAAGTACCAAAATTCATGCCCGTACTGATGCTTTAGGCAATCCAACAGGATTTTATCTCACTGCCGGGCAGGCTCATGACTTAAATGGTGCGGATATGCTGCTGGACTTATCGTTAAGTCAGACTTGGCTCATGGATAAAGCCTACAATTCCAGGGATCGGGTGATTGATCCAATTCATAAGATCAATGGTCAGATCGTGATGCCATCCAAAAGTAACACAATTGATCAGCGTGATTATGACCAACACCTTTATAAGGCAAGGCATCTGATCGAGAACTTCTTCGCTAAGCTCAAGCAGTATCGAGGTATTGCCACACGCTATGATAAATTGGCTCAAAATTTCCTGTCAGCGATCTATCTTGCCTCAACAATAATCTGGCTTAATTGATGACACGCCCTAGCTATCCTGAAGCTATTTTTTTCAGGATAGCAGTTAAATCAAAATCTTAAGTAATCACATTTAAGTTCACATCAATATTATTGCGGGTCGCATTCGAGTATGGGCAGACGATATGCGCAGCATCGACCAGTTTTTGCGCTTCTTCCTGATCCATGCCTTCAAGATGGATGTTTAATGTCACTTCGATCCCGAACCCGGTAGGAATCGGACCAATCCCAACATCACCTTCAATATAGGCATCTTTACTGATATTGAGCTTGTCACGATTGGCAACAAATTTCATTGCACCCAAGAAACAGGCGGAATAACCTGCGGCAAAGAGCTGTTCAGGATTGGTTCCACCGCCTGGTCCCCCCATTTCTTTAGGTACGGCCAATTGGACGTCCAGAATCTGATCGTCAGAAATGGCGCGGCCATCACGGCCCCCTGTGGCTTTGGCATGTGCGGTATAGACGGCTTTTTCTAATGACATGAGTTAAATCCCTGTTTATTTTTCGTAGAGCTTCTATGCTCGGTGATTTCACCTGAAGAATAAGCAGGGATTTTGTTATTTTATGCAAGCAAATGAAACGATTCAGGAAAGTTGAAGAAGTCTACGGTGTTGCATTAAAGGCATGGATTCACGCACTTTTTGCTGTTCATTTAAATCAAAGTCGACGGAAATGAGTTGAGCACCCTCTGCATGGATCATATTGAGAAGTTGTCCACGGCTATTGATGGCGGCTGCGTGTCCCCAAGTCTGACGTTTTTCACCATGCCAGCCTTGTTGAGCTGCACCAAGCACCGAGCATTGGCTATCTAGAGCACGTGTTTGCAAAAGGAGCTGCCAGTGCATTTCACCTGTGGTATAGGTAAAAGCAGAAGGAGCGGTCAAGAGGTTTGCACCTTTAGCCCGTAGATTTAACGCCAGTTCCGGAAAGCGCAGGTCATAACAGACCATCAAACCAATATTACCAAAAGGGGTTTTGGCTACGATAACATCTGTGCCGGGCTCAAAGAACTTGGATTCCTGATAACCGCCTACAGCATCACCGACTTGCACATCAAACAAGTGAATTTTGTCATAACGCGCTTCAGTGCGTTCCGGGCTGATACACAGGCTAACGGTACGCACCCGGCCATCTTCAATGATTGAACCATCCGGACGATAAGGGCAGGGTAATGTACCAGCGACGATCCAGGTGTCATATTGATGGGCAAGTTGTTCCAGACGCTGCTGAATCACTTCAAATTGTGCAGCAGTTTCACGCTGTTTTCCTGCGGCAAAACAGACAAAGTTTTCCGGGAAAACAATCAGTTCAGCTCCATTGGCCTTACTTTGTTGAATTAAAGATTCAATCTCCACGAAATTGGCATCAATTTCATTTTGAGAATTCATTTGTACAACAGAAAGTAAAGTCATAGGGTCCTCTTATAAGATGGTTATACCTTTTGCTCGGAAATTTTATCTAAATTGTCTTGCTCTTTCTGTAGCTGTTTGACTAAAGGTTCAAACATGTTCTGATTGCTTTGATTCAGTTTCATCAAGGTTTTATGCGCATCCAGAACCGTATTCAGCATATTTTGATGCGTGACATGTTCTTCCATCAGCGCACGTGTGCAGACATTTGGATCACCACAATAATTCAGAATCACAAACACTTGGCTCAATCCCATACTGTTGGCCAAAGTGGTAATGTCAGAATTGGTAGAAAGCATGACAGCCTGAATATTGTGTACTTGCTTGAGTTTGAGTCCTAGTTTCGCTAAAACACCCAGTACGGTACTGTCAATGAAACTGGTTTCGGTGAGATCAACGATAGCGCCAACTACGTTGTCTTGCTGTTCAATTTTGTTCAGTAATTTGTCTAGACTAATACAAGATTGGGCACGCACTTCGCCGATAAGCTTAAAAATATGCGTTCCATTCAGACTTGCATATTCAACATGACCTGTTGACATATAAATGCCATTTGCAGAGAAGGATATTAAATTATCCCATAGGGTGTATTGATACTCAAGTGGCTGAAAGTAGTAATCAAATTAAGTGCTTATAAAGCCTGTAAATATACTGCTAATTTACGCGGATAAAGCTTAAAAAGGCGATATCGTCAGCCACATGTTCCGGAGCCTGAAAAGATTGATTCTGCAAATGGTGTAATAATTGCGAGAATTGTTCATTTAAACCACCATCAAAAGGTTCCAGTGCGCCATCCGAACAGATAATAAAGCGCGCATTGCGACTTAATACCCATTCATTTTCCTCAACTTCAAGATCTTCGGTTAAGCCCAAAGGGAAACTGCTGGAAGAGAGGATTTTAGGTTCTTGATTGGGTTCAAATATAATTGGTGGTGGATAATGTCCGGCGCTGGACCATTTTAATACATGGGTTTCCAGATTAAGAATCCCGGCAATCATGGTGATGTGCTTTTCAATATTTTCCTGCATCAGCATGCCGTTCAGCTTCTTGATCAGCTCGCGCGGCGTCTTGGAGCGACCATGGAAAGCAGCCATCCAGGACGTGAGCAAACTACTGGTGACGCCATGTCCGGATACATCGGCCAAATAGAAAATCACTTCTTTGTCGCTGATTTTCCAATAATCATACCAATCCCCTGAAAGATAGGCTGAAGGCTGAAAATAGGTTTCGACCTCGTAATTGGTCAGTTCAATAGGATTCGGTAACAATTTTTTTTGTAGTTCTGCAGCAGAAGGAAGGTCACGGCTATCCTGGTTACGCTTATATTGTGCATCAATTTTTTGTAATGCCAGATCTGGATTCTCGGGAAGCTTGTTCCAGATCCAGCCGGCTAAAGCACCTTGTTCCCAGGCCTGAGCCAAAGCAGTACCTTCATTTTCTAAGGCCAGTACAATCGTAGGTAGATTCCACTTATATTTCAGATAATCATGTACATCTGCAATCGCAATAATCGTAGAGTCATACAGTTCATGATCATCCAGATAGATCATCTGAACATGCGGAAGCGTATCAAGTACTTGATCTAAGTAAGGAATATCACGAGTCGGTTGAATGAAATACATAAAAAAGTGATTCAATCCCAGGATTGGTTATAAGATGTACTATAACAAGCAAAGTATTGCTAGCGAACAGATTTTCACTAGCAATCATACATGAAGCTTAAACTTAAAGATCTTCGTTTGAAGATTCAATGTTGCTATCACTAGAAGGTGCATCATCAGAATTCTCATCTTCAAAATCATCTTCTAGGAACAGCGTATCTTGTTCTGTACCTTTCTTTTCTGCAATTGCATAATTGGTACGTTGCAAATAAATATCGCGAATCTGCGCATAGCGATCGCCAGTCAGCACCCCTTCAACGTCCAGTATTTCTGAACGGGTATCAATGGCACGCCAAAACTGATCAGTCCAGTAAAGTCCATCTTCATCTTCGAGAATGTATTTTTGTGGACGGGCCTGACTATCTACAGCAGTACCGATCACCCCACGGACAGAACTTGGACCTAAAAATGGCAACATGATATAAGGGCCAGAAGGCACCCCATAATACCCTAAAGTAATTCCAAATTTTTCCTCTTCATGGCTCAAGCCAAGGCGACGTGCTGGATCAGCCAGTCCTAAAGTCGTTAAGGTATTAATAGTAAAACGACCTAGAGATTTAGCAGCGCGGGCAGGACGACCTTGAATCAGCTGATTCACCACATTCCAAGGTTCACCCAGGTTACTGCGGAATTGGGTATAGCTGCCACGAACATCTTGAGGAACTTTTTCCACATATTGTACAGCTATGGGGCGTACCACGGTGCGGTCAATCGCATCATTAAACTGATAGATCTTTCTATTTAAGGGCTGAAAAGGATCTTTAACTTCTTCTGCCTGTGCTGCACTGGCATCAACTTTCAGTTGCGTTTGTAATTGTTGAGCTTTGGTTGATATCTTTGTTCTAAGCGGCGTTTTTGCAGGCTCGTTTTCCAGATTTTCCACACCGGTGGCCACCTCAGCGAAAACATGTGCGCTTGAAGCTAAAGAAAATAAGCATATAGATAAGTAAATAGAACGATGCATAAGGTAACCTGAGGCCTTTTCTGTGTAAGTAGCACTACTTATTAGTATGAAAATAATAAACGTTATATTCACGAATAGACATCATTTAAGCAAATTTGTATAAAAAATGAATGAAAACACACGAAAAGCTTAAAAAATATACATACAAAATGATTTTCTTGAAAAAGGTGTTGCAAGCCTTCTGAAATGCTGTAGAATGCACATCCATCGGCGGTGATGAAGATTAAAACTTCTGATAAAACAGTGACTTAGTTAAGTTTGATTGAGTTAGGTTTTAGAAAGAAATTTTAAAAATAGTTTTCATTACTGGTTGACTTTCTAGAGATAGAGAGTAATATAGCCGACCTAGCTTGCTGGTGACGAATTAGCAAGAAGATCATTAAGAGATTATGAAGAACAACTTGTGTGGATTTTTACTGGTTGATCGATCGAAATTATTTTCATTGATTGATGGTAGAAATTACTCGAAGTTTATTTGAGAAATATTTGTCAGAAAATTGATGAGCCAAGATTGGCACCCTTTAAGGTGCTACATAGTATTAAACTGAAGAGTTTGATCATGGCTCAGATTGAACGCTGGCGGCAGGCTTAACACATGCAAGTCGAGCGGGGAAATGTAGCTTGCTACATTACCTAGCGGCGGACGGGTGAGTAATGCTTAGGAATCTGCCTATTAGTGGGGGACAACATCTCGAAAGGGATGCTAATACCGCATACGTCCTACGGGAGAAAGCAGGGGACCTTCGGGCCTTGCGCTAATAGATGAGCCTAAGTCGGATTAGCTAGTTGGTGGGGTAAAGGCCTACCAAGGCGACGATCTGTAGCGGGTCTGAGAGGATGATCCGCCACACTGGGACTGAGACACGGCCCAGACTCCTACGGGAGGCAGCAGTGGGGAATATTGGACAATGGGGGGAACCCTGATCCAGCCATGCCGCGTGTGTGAAGAAGGCCTTTTGGTTGTAAAGCACTTTAAGCGAGGAGGAGGCTACCGAGATTAATACTCTTGGATAGTGGACGTTACTCGCAGAATAAGCACCGGCTAACTCTGTGCCAGCAGCCGCGGTAATACAGAGGGTGCAAGCGTTAATCGGATTTACTGGGCGTAAAGCGCGCGTAGGTGGCCAATTAAGTCAAATGTGAAATCCCCGAGCTTAACTTGGGAATTGCATTCGATACTGGTTGGCTAGAGTATGGGAGAGGATGGTAGAATTCCAGGTGTAGCGGTGAAATGCGTAGAGATCTGGAGGAATACCGATGGCGAAGGCAGCCATCTGGCCTAATACTGACACTGAGGTGCGAAAGCATGGGGAGCAAACAGGATTAGATACCCTGGTAGTCCATGCCGTAAACGATGTCTACTAGCCGTTGGGGTCTTTGAGACTTTAGTGGCGCAGCTAACGCGATAAGTAGACCGCCTGGGGAGTACGGTCGCAAGACTAAAACTCAAATGAATTGACGGGGGCCCGCACAAGCGGTGGAGCATGTGGTTTAATTCGATGCAACGCGAAGAACCTTACCTGGTCTTGACATAGTAAGAACTTTCCAGAGATGGATTGGTGCCTTCGGGAACTTACATACAGGTGCTGCATGGCTGTCGTCAGCTCGTGTCGTGAGATGTTGGGTTAAGTCCCGCAACGAGCGCAACCCTTTTCCTTATTTGCCAGCGGGTTAAGCCGGGAACTTTAAGGATACTGCCAGTGACAAACTGGAGGAAGGCGGGGACGACGTCAAGTCATCATGGCCCTTACGACCAGGGCTACACACGTGCTACAATGGTCGGTACAAAGGGTTGCTACCTCGCGAGAGGATGCTAATCTCAAAAAGCCGATCGTAGTCCGGATTGGAGTCTGCAACTCGACTCCATGAAGTCGGAATCGCTAGTAATCGCGGATCAGAATGCCGCGGTGAATACGTTCCCGGGCCTTGTACACACCGCCCGTCACACCATGGGAGTTTGTTGCACCAGAAGTAGGTAGTCTAACCTTAGGGGGGACGCTTACCACGGTGTGGCAGATGACTGGGGTGAAGTCGTAACAAGGTAGCCGTAGGGGAACCTGCGGCTGGATCACCTCCTTAACGAAAGATTGACGATTGGTAAGAATCCACAACAAGTTGTTCTTCATACGATGTATCTGAGGGTCTGTAGCTCAGTTGGTTAGAGCACACGCTTGATAAGCGTGGGGTCACAAGTTCAAGTCTTGTCAGACCCACCA